>JALYZL010000420.1 GCA_030948875.1 Actinomycetota bacterium | reverse complement strand
TCCCGGGCGGCGAGAATAGGGGAATGGACCTGGCGCGGATCGCGTGGCTCCTCACCGTGATCGCGTGCCTGATCGCGGTCCTGATCCTCGCGCTCAACAAGTACTACGGCTACGCGGGCGTGACGCTCGCGGTCGCGGTCTCGGCCGCGATCAATCTACGCTAGCCAGCTCGTCGCCAGGGCGCACGCGGTCCTCGGGCTCGAGGTGGATGAGCACGTCGGCGCCGCTGAGCCGCTCGCCGATGAGATCCTGGAGCTCGTGGGCGGTGCGGTGAGCGTCCTCGAGCGTGGTGCCGGCCCGGAACTGGACGTGCAGGTCGACGTAGCGGCGCGAGCCCGCGCGCCGCGTCCGCAGCTCGTGATAGCCGACGACGCCCTCGGGCCCCACGGCCTCGATCGCCCGCCTGATCTCGTCCACCTCCTCGGGCGGCAGCGCATGATCGACGAGTGCGCGCGAGGAGCCGCGGAGGATCCGCACCCCGGCCGAGAGGATCACGGCGGCCACCGCCAGCGCCACCGCCGAGTCGATCCACGTCGCCCCCGTGAACTGGACCAAGGCCAGCCCGAGCAGCACCGCGCTGGAGCTGAGCGCGTCGGTTCGCAGGTGTGCGGCGTCGCCTTCGAGGGCGGGAGAATCGGTGGCCACCGCTTTACGTCCGATGATCCCCGAGACGACCAGGTTCACCACGATCGACACTCCGACGATGACAACGCCAAAGCCGATCGAGTGCAGTTGGCTGGGGCTGAGAAGCCGGCGAATCGCCTGGAACGCGATCGCCGCCGATCCGACCAGGATTAGGACCCCCTCGATCGCCGCGGCGATGTTCTCGATCTTCTCGTGCCCGTACCGGTGGTCCTCATCGGCGGGCTCGTCGGCCTTGCGGACCGAGAAGAAGGCGACGATCGACGCGATCAGGTCGATGCTCGAATGAACCGCCTCGGTGAGGATCGCCACCGACCCGGTGATCGTCCCCGCCACCACCTTCAGGAAGATGAGGCTCGAGTTCGAGACGATCGACAGCGCGGCGGCGCGCTGCTTGACCACGGGCTCCCGGGTGTCTACCTCGCTAGCCATCCCAATAGCTCCCGCGCCGCGCGGCCGCGGTGGCTGATTGCGTCCTTCTCTGCATCGCTGAGCTCGGCCATTGTGCGCACACCGTCCCCGTCGTCCGGGATGAAGGCGGGGTCGTAGCCAAAGCCGCCGGCGCCACGCGGCGCCTCGGTGAGTCTTCCCGTACAGCGACCCTCGAAGCATCGCTCCTCCCCCGACTCGGGGTCGACGTATGCGATCACGCAAACGTACGCAAGCGCGCTCCCCGCGGGAGCTTCCCTCAGCAGCTTGCGGAGGTTCTCCTCGTCGCTGGCGTCGGGGCCCGCGTAGCGCGCCGAATACACACCCGGGGCGCCGCCCAGAGCCGCCGCCTCGATGCCCGAGTCGTCGGCAATGGCGACACTTCCCGTAGCCATCGCGGCGCTGCGCGCCTTCGGCGTCGCGTTCGCCTCGAACGTCTCTCCGTCCTCGGGCGGGAGCTCGACGTCGTCGGGGAGCGCAAACACGCGGCGCGGCGCGAGGAGGCGCTCGAACTCCCGCACCTTGTGAGGATTGCGGGTTGCAAGCATGAGATCGGTCATGCTGCTTTCAGCCCAGCACCGACCCACCCGCTACGCGACTGCGGAGTGGACCGCCTCGTCCTGCGCCGCGCGCAACTGCTCGATGCCGCGCGCCGCGAGCGCGAGCAGATCATCGAGGTGAGCGCGCGAGAGCGGTGTGCGCTCCGCGGTGGCCTGGACTTCCACGAGGCCGCCCTCGCCCGTCATGACGACGTTGGCGTCGACCTCGGCCGCCGAGTCCTCCGGGTAGTCGAGGTCGAGCAGCGCAACGCCTTCGACCACGCCACAGGAGATTGCGGCGACGGTCCCGGTCAGCGGCGAGCGGTCGAGCTCGCCCTCGGCCAGGAGGCGGTCGCAAGCGAGACGCAGCGCCACGAAGCCGCCGGTGATCGAGGCGCACCGGGTTCCGCCGTCCGCCTGGAGGACGTCGCAGTCGATGTAGATCGAACGCTCCCCGAGCGCGGTGAGATCGACGATCCCGCGCAAGGAGCGTCCGATCAGCCGCTGGATCTCGACCGACCGTCCGTCAAGGCGGCCCTTGGTGATGTCGCGCTGCTTACGGTCCCCGGTGGACGCCGGCAGCATGCCGTACTCGGCCGTGACCCATCCCCGGCCCGAGCGCGCCATCCACCGCGGCACGCCGTTCTGGGCCGACGCGGTACAGATCACCCGCGTCTCCCCCATCGACATCAGCGCCGAGCCGGTGGCGGTGCGGACGAACCCGGGCTCGATGGTGACCGGCCGAAGCTCGTCGGGACCTCGCCCGTAGCTCCGCTCACCGACGCTCATGCGGTCACCGCCGCGCCGAGCCCGACGTGGACGACATCCCCCAGCGGCATCTGCAGGAAGCGGGTCCCAAGCGCCCGAAACAACTCGACATCGCCCGTGCACTGAAAGCGATACTCGCCCTCGTTCGGCTGAGGATTGAGCAGGTCACGCGCGGCGAGCGCGCGCTCGACGCTCCGCGCCACCCCGGCGCCCGAGGTCACCAAGGTGACGCCGCGACCGACGATTCGCTGCAGCATCGGCGCGATCAGCGGGTAGTGGGTGCAACCGAGGATCACCTCGTCGACGTCGGCCGCCCGCAACGGGGCGCAGTACGCGCGCACGAGCTCGAGCACCGAGTCCTCGAACGGCGATCCCGCCTCGATGATCGAGGCCAGATCGGGGCAGGCGACGCTCTCCAGGTGCACGTGCGGGTCAGCCGCTCGCACCGCGCGCTCGTAGGCACCGCTCGACACCGTCGCGGGGGTGGCGAGCAAGCCGATGCGGCCGTTTCTGCTCCCCGTCACCGCGAGCTGGGTCGCCGGACGGATCACGCCGATCACGTCGATCTGTAGCCGCCTCGCCTCGAGGTGCGCCTCGAGGGCGTCGAGGGCGGCCGCGCTGGCGGAATTGCATGCGACCACCAGCAGCTTCGCCCCTGCTTCGAGCAGGTGGTCGGCGATCTCGATAGCAAAGGTCCGAAGCTCGGCCTGGGTGCGGTCACCATAGGGCAGGCGCGCGGTGTCACCGAGATAGACATAGTCCTCGGTCGGCAGCGAGACCAGCAGCTCGTGCAGGACGGTCAGGCCACCGACCCCGGAATCGAAGACGGCGACGGGTTGCTCTGCCACGGGGGACACACGCCCATGGTGTCAGAGCGCGTGGACTGGGCGCGGTTCGCGCTCCGGGCCGAGGGGCGTGGTCGAAAAGCCGGGGCGGCGTCAGCAGAGGTGCCGGGTTCACGCGCGCAACGCCCGATGGCCATGGACTACTGTCGCTCGAGCCGTGCGCGCACTCATCCTCACCAACATGTACCCCACCCCCGAGCGCCCGGCGCTCGGGAGCTTCGTGCGCGATCAGGTCGAGGCGCTACGGGCGTTGCCGGGGCTCGATGTCGAGCTGATGGCGTTCGCGCCGGGCGGACCCGAGGCGTACATCCGGGCCGCCTGGGAGGTACGCCGCCGCTTTCGCGGCGAGCGGTTCGATGTCGTCCACGCCCACTTCGGGCTCGCCGCCTGGCCGGCGCTGCTGGCGCCCGCGCGCTTTCGGGCGCTGACGCTGCACGGAACCGACCTCTCTCATCCGCGCTCGCGCGCGATCACCTGCGCCGCGCTGCCCTTCGTCGACTTGATCGCGACGGTCTCGAGCTCGCTGGCGGCCGAGCTGCCGCACGGCGCGGGATCGCGTCGGGCCGTGGTCCTCCCCTGCGGTGTAGACACGAGCCGCTTCCGGCCCATCTCCCGTGCCCAGGCGCGCGCCGCCCTCGGGCTCGATCCCGCCGAGCGGTACCTGCTCTTCCCCGCGGACCCGAGCCGTGCCGAGAAACGGTACGACCGCGCGCTGGCGGTCGCGGGCGAAGTGAGGGTGCTCACACTCGGCGACGTCGACCCCGGTCAAGTCCCGATGTGGGTCAACGCCGCCAACGCCGTGCTCGTGCCCTCCGAGCGCGAGGGATTCGGCCTGGCGGTGCTCGAAGCGCTTGCGTGCGACGTCCCAGTGCTGGCCACGCCCGTCGGAATCGCCCCCGTCGCCCTCACTGGGGTTGCCGGGACAGTGTGCGCGCCGTTCGACGCGCCCGCCTGGCGGGCCGCCGTGGCCGAGCACCTCGCAGCTCCTGACCCACGTGTCGTCGGGCGGGACCGGGCCGAGCTCTTCTCCGCCGCGCGGATGGCCGCACGCGTTGCCGCGGCCTGGTATGGCTTGCCGTACCCACGGTCACCTATACTCGGCGGCCTGAGCGCCGTCTGGCCCACGCAGCATCGCGAATCATGAGCGGCCTGATCGAATACTACGCGAGGCGCCGCCGCGCCCAGGCAGATAGACGGGCGAAGCAGGTGCGAGAGGATGCCTGGGATACGAACGTGCCCGAGGCCGATTCCGCCGTGGCATCGCCCGAGTCCTCCGGTAGTGGCTTATCCTGGACAAACGGGCATGTGCGTAACGTCCGGCCGGTGCCCAGGCGTGGCGCTCCGCGGGGGGCGGGCGAGGACCGTTCGGAGAACTATGTTGTGTCCCGGAACGGAAGCGACTCCGAGCGCGACGTAGGCGGTGCCCCGGCCGCCAACCGACGCGACGCGAGCGACTTCTACGGCCGTGTAGCTGCCAGGGACTACCCGCCGACCGCGGAACGCGCGGCGGTGGACGAGGAGGCGACCGCACACGAGGCGACGATCCACTCCGGCGCCACGCGACACGACGCCGTCAACGGTGGCGAGCCGTACCGCAACTACCGATCCGCCCCCGACGACGCGGCGACCGCAGATGAGCCCCCGGTCGAGCGCGTACACCCCGAGTACAGATCGTTCGCCGCCGCGCCGGCGCAGGAGCAAGCCGCCGCGCCGTTCATCGCACACGAGCCCGAGCCCGACGACGCCGCTGCCCTGCGCCCGCCGGTCAGCCAAGACGAGCCCGCCGTCGACCCACCGGTCGCGCACGATGAGCCAGCGCAGGACCAAGGCAGCGGGGGCGGGACCGACACGGCGGAACCAGGTCGGGTGATCTGGCACAGCAAGCCACCCGCTGACCCCGAGCCCCAACACGACACCACGGCGCGCGAGGAGAACGCGAAAGCTCGCGCGGTCCTCGACGACTCGCCGACGGTCGAGATCCGCGCCCTGTCGACCGAGGAGGTCGCGGCCGGCGAGGAGGAGACGGAGCCCGCCCCACCAGCCGCCGAGCCCGAAGCGATCGAGCACGTCAAGCCCGGCCCACCTGCACCCGAACCTGTCGGCCGCCAGGCAATCCACTGGCCACCTCGCAAGCCGGAGGTGGTCGAGCAGGTGGCGCCGGTGGAGGCCGCTGCCGGCGAGCCTGCGTCCACGGCGGAGCCGATCGCTCCCGCCGAGCCCGCAGCCGCCGAG
>JALYZL010000415.1 GCA_030948875.1 Actinomycetota bacterium | reverse complement strand
TGCGGTCCCGTCATGCATGGGAGGGCCGCTCGCTTGAGCTGCTGGGCTGGATGCGCCGTGGCGGGCGGCTGGAGCTGATCGTGGTCTTGCCGGACGGGAGCCATCTGATGGTTCCGGCGGCCTGGACGGATCTGAAGGCCCCGCCCGGGTCGACGGAGGCTGGGACGCTCGGATCGCTCGACGATCTGCTCGCGGCGCGGCGGATCTTGGAGCCGTTGCTTGAGCGTGTCGTCCTGGCTAAGCGCGATGATTCGGGTGAAGGCAGCGGGAGGCTTGATCGTGCAGTTGCGTCTGGAGTTGGCAGAGAGCCCGGCGCCCGCGGTGGCGTTGTGGGAGCTGGTCGGCGAGGAGCAGCGCCAGACGGCGATGGCGCTGCTGGCGGCGTTGATCGCGCAGACCGTCGCCGGCGAGGAAGCGGAGCAGGAGGCGGGGGTCGGTGAGTGAGCACTCGAAGCTGACCGCGTCGCATCTGCGCCGGACCGCGTTCGTGTATGTGCGCCAGTCCTCGCAGGCGCAGTTGGAGCGCAACGTTGAGTCGACCGCCCGGCAGTACGCGCTCGTGCAGCGGGCGATCGAGCTGGGGTTCACGCGCGAGCAGGTCGTGGTGATCGACGAGGACCTCGGGATCTCCGGATCGGGGCTGACGGACCGATCGGGGTTCGCGCGCCTGGCGGCGGAGGTCGCGCTCGGTCATGCCGGTCTGGTGCTCGGCCTGGAGGTCTCCCGGCTGGCGCGCAACAACGTCGACTGGTACCGGCTGCTGGATCTGTGCGGCGTGACCGACACCGTGATCGGCGACACCGATGGGCTGTATCACCCCGGCTCGTTCAACGATCGGCTGTTGCTCGGGTTGAAGGGCACGATGTCGGAGGCTGAGCTGCACGTGCTGCGCGCCCGGTTAGAGGGCGGGATCCGTAACAAGGCCGCTCGCGGCGAGTTGCGCAAGGCGTTGCCGGTCGGGTTTCAGTGGGGCGATGAGGAGGGCGAGATCCTGATCGAGCCTGACGAGGCTGTGCGCGGCGCGATCCAGACGATCTTTGACCGCTTCGCGGAACTGGGGTCGGTGCGGCAGGTGTGGCTGTGGATGCGCCGTGAGGGCATGCAGTTCCCGATGCGCCGCTTCGCTCACGGCGAAACCCAGTGGGTCGTGCCGACCTATCACCAGATCCACAGCGTGCTCGAGAGCCCGGTCTATGCCGGCGCATACGCATTCGGCAAGACGAGGCGGGAGCGGTATGTCGACGAGCACGGGCAGACACGCCAGCGGATCCGTCGCCTGCCCCAGGCAGACTGGGGGGTCTTGATCTGGGAGCACCACCCCGGCTTCATCGACAAGGCCACGTTCGACGCCAACCGCGAGCGGATCGCGGGCAATACGCGCCCGCGCGCGCACGAGCCCGGCGGCGCCGTCCGCGAAGGCCAGGCGCTGCTGCAAGGGATCGCTGTCTGTGGCCGCTGCGGGCGCAAGCTCAAGGTCCACTACCAAGGTCGCCGCGGCCACCAGAGCCCCGCCTATCACTGTCCGTCGAGCATCCTCGTCGAGAACCGAGGCAGCTGGTGCTTGCGAATCGGTGGCGGTCAGATCGACCAGGCCGTCGCCGGCGCGCTGCTCGCCGCGCTCACACCGGCCGGCGTGAAGGCCGCAGTGCAAGCGGCCGAGGCGCTCGAGGAGGACCACGACGCGGCGCTGAAGCAGTGGCGGCTGCAGGTCGAGCGCGCCAAGTATCAGGCCGACCGTGCGGAGCGCCGCTATCGCCAGGTCGAGCCCGAGCACCGCTTGGTCGCCCGCGGCCTGGAACGCGACTGGGAGCACGCGCTCACCGCGCTCGCGAAGGCCGAGGCCGAACTCGCGCTGCGCGAGCAGCAACGACCGCGGGCGCTGACCGGTGAAGAGCGCGAGCGGCTGTTGACGCTCGGCGCTGACCTCGGTCGCGTCTGGGCGGCGCCGACAACGACCGACCGCGACCGCAAACGGCTGCTCCGAACGCTGATCGAGGAAGTGACGATCGACGCCAACCACCAAGAGCGTCGCGCGACGGTCACGATCCGCTGGCGCGGCGGCGCGATCACCGAGCTCGCCGTCACGCTCCCCAAGCCGCAGCCGACGATCCGCACCGACGAGGACACGATCGCGCTGATCGAGCGGCTCGTCGCGCACTACGACGACGGCAAGATCGTTGGGATCCTCAACCGCCAAGGCCGCCGCTCCGCCAGAGGCGAGCGGTTCACTGCGATCATCGTCGGCGGGCTGCGCCGCTACCGCAACATCCCCGCATACAAGCCGCCGGCCGAACCGCCCGACGGCGAGCTGCTCCCGGTCGGCAAAGCCGCCGATGAGCTCGGCGTCGCCGCCTCCACGATCTTCCGCTGGCTCCAAGCCGGATTCATCCGCGGCGAACAGGACACGCCCGGCGCCCCGTGGCAGATCCGCGTCAACGACCAGCTCCGCGCCCTGTTCGTCGAAGACGCGCCCGCCGGCTATGTCCCGATCGTCGACGCGATGCGCACCCTCGGCGTCTCCCGCCAGACCGTGTTGCAGCGTGTCAAGCGTGGCGAGCTGCAAGCCCTCCACGTCCGCAACGGACGCCGAAAAGGCCTGCGAATACTGGTCCCACGAGCCGAAACAGCGCTGTTCGACCCCACTCCCATGAACGCGTT
>JALYZL010000391.1 GCA_030948875.1 Actinomycetota bacterium | reverse complement strand
GAAGGGAGGAACCACCGAGACGTCGAGAACCAAGTCGGTGAGGGACGCCGCGACAATCGTGGCGAGCGCGAGACCGAGCGCGATCAGCGACATTCGCAGGTCAAGCCCGGTCGCGGCTGCGAACACGAGCAGGAAAACCGTCGGCAGCACCACGCCGCAACGAATGAGATCGGGGAACAACGCAGCATGGGCGAGCAGCGCCAGCAGCGTTGCTGCGAGCGCCGCGATGGGCGCGCCGCGGCGCCACAGGAGCGGCACCGTTACCGCGAGAAACAGCGGAACGGCAAGGATGTTCGCGTGGATCTCGCTGCTGCGGACGTTCATCACCATCCACACCAGCCCGAGCACGCTCAGCAGCGCCGCGAGGGCTGCATCGCGCTTGCTAACCGGTTCGGCGGCTCTCACGCATATCATCATGGCGTGTTGTGGGTCCTGCTGGGGGCGAATCGGGCGATTCGCGGGCGGTCCGCGGCGGGTCACGGGCGAGCTGGCGTCAGGCGTCGATCGTGATCAGGTCGGCGCTGTCGAAGCCGGTTGCGGGCTGCGTCGTGTGAACCGTGCCGCGAGCGCCGGCGTAGGCGCCGGTGCCGCCGGTGACGGGGATCGGCTCGCCTCTCGATAGGCGGGTAGCGCCGGATGTAACGACCTGGCCGTCGTTGAAGCGGTAGGTCGCCGAGCACTCTAGTGTCGCGTCGAACAGCGGCTTCGTTGGCCCGACGCCGCTGCAGTCGGTGTACAGAGTGCCGAGCGCCTTCTTGTTCGCGTCGAATAGCGATTGGCGCGTGATCAGGCGGTCACCAAGGCTCACCTTGCTCTCGGACTTCGGGGGCAGGTCGTCCTTCACGACGTCGACCACCTTCTCCTGGACGGTGATCCTGCGGGCACCCCCCGACGTTTGGGCGGTCGTAAACGCCGGCACCGCAACGGCGCTCGCTAGGGCCGCGGCGACACCGACGATGATGAGAGACTTCGTCTTGGCTGGCATGCGGGCCTCCTCGTTGGTGCCGGCGGCGCGCCGGCACGTGGGAAGGATGGGTACCGGCGGAGCTTGCGTCGTCACCCAGCCGGATGACCGGTCGCCGCGACGTTCACCCGTAGGGATGACCCAGGTCAAGCGAGCAGCGATGATACGGCGGGAAATGGAAGGGCCCTTCGTCACGATCCTGTTCACGGACTGCGTCGGCTCGGCCGCGCTCTTTGATCGCCACGGCGACGAAACAGCCGACGCGCTGCGCCGCAGGCATTTCTCCGCGCTGCGCCGGGCGATTGGCGAGCACGGCGGACGCGAGGTAAAGGCAACGAGCGACGGTCTCATGGTCGCCTTCGCGAGCACCGTCGCCGCCGTGCGCTGCGCCGCCGACATGCAGCGCGCCACGACAGGCTCCGTGGATGGGCTCCCACTGCGGGTCGGGCTCGCCGCCGGCGAGCCGCTGGCCGACGGGGATGACCTCTATGGGACCGCGGTGATCATCGCCAGCCGGCTGTGCGACGCCGCCGAACCCGGCCAGATCCTCGCGTCTGATGTCGTGCGCCAAGTCGCCGGCAACCGCGTGGATCAGCTGATGCACCGAACAGACACGCTGCGGCTGCGAGGTCTCACCGAACGCGTCGCCACGGCCGAGGTCCGCTGGCGCGAACCGCCAGACACGGACGCGTCGAGCCGCCCCCAGGCGGCGAACGCGCCTGCTCGGCGCGCGATCACCGTAGTCGTCGCCGATGACGAGCGGCTGCTGCGTACGGGGTTTCGCGTGATCCTCAACGCCGAACCGGACATGACCGTCGTCGGCGAAGCGGCTGATGGGCGCAGCGCCATCGACATTGTGCGCCGACGGCGCCCCGACGTTGCGCTAATGGACGTCCGCATGCCCGAACTCGACGGGCTCAAGGCCGCCCAGGTGATCCTTGCCGATCCCGAGCTCGACACCGCCGTGCTCATGCTGACCACGTTCGACCTGAACGCGTACGTCTACGAAGCGCTACGCATCGGCGCGAGCGGGTTTCTCCTCAAGGACGCGCCCGCCGACCGCCTGCTCGACGCGGTACGGATCGTTGCTACCGGCGACGCGTTACTAGCTCCGTCAATCACACGCCGCCTCATCGAGCAGTTCGCCCGCGCGGCGCGCCCTGAGCCTGGCTGCGTCCCGGTCGCGCTCGCCGAGCTGACGACGCGAGAGCTCGACGTGCTGCGGCTCGTCGCCGGCGGCCTGTCCAACGCCGAGATCGCAGGCGAGCTCGTGTTAAGCGCGAACACAGTCAAGACCCACGTCGCCCGCCTCCTGAGCAAACTCGGACTGCGCGACCGCGTACAGGCCGTCGTGCTCGCCTACGAGACCGGCTTTGTCGCCCCGGAGCTGTCGCCAGGGGGCGGCGACAGCTGATCACCCCGGCCGCCGAGCGAGCGCCCGGCTCCGGCGGACGAAAGGAAACCGGCCGATTCCCTGCGGGAGCTCCCGCGGGGTCGGAATGAGACCACCCAGCGCGGCGGCAGCGAAGGACCGGTGGCCGGACCCCGTACATCGCAAGGATGACGCAAGATCACCTCTCCGGATGACGGCCCGCGCGTCCCCGACGGATTGACTTGACCCGAGCAGGACACGACCGAGCTCGAGGCGCCGCAGCCCTAGCGGCAGCGGAGAAGAGCCAGAGGATCGAGATGCCCAAGAGCTTGATGGCGCTTGGTGGGACACGGGAACGGAGCTGACCGCAACATGACCACACATCCGCATACAACCAACAGCCGGCGAACACTGGCCCAGCGCGGCGC
>JALYZL010000318.1 GCA_030948875.1 Actinomycetota bacterium | reverse complement strand
GCTGGGGACCGCGAAGCGGTCCCCAGCGGCGGGTCGAGCGCGAGCATCTGGCCGGCGGTGGCGAACTGCGCCTGCGCGTCGGCGAGGCGCATTCCGGCCTCGAGCGCGGCGGTGAGGTCGCCGGTGTTGTGCTCGAGCGCCTTCGCGAGCCTCCCGGTGCACAGCTCGGTGCGCGACTCCGGCCCCGCCGCTCCCCAGCCGAGCTTGGTGCCGCCGCCGCGCAGGCGCACCGTCTGTCCGTCGGCCGAAGCGCGCGAGAGCATGGATGCGGCGGCTTCGAAGGTGGCGGGGCGAGCGGCGATGATGGTTTCTAGTCCCACGCTCAGAATCGCTCAGCGATGCCGGCCCGCTCGAGCGGGTGCTCGCGGTAGGGCCCCGGGACCTCGCCGCACAGCCGCGGGGTCGGCATCACCTTGCCCGGGTTGGCCAGGCCGTGGGGGTCGAAAGCACAGCGCAGCCGCTGGAAGGCGTCGAGGTCGGGCTCGGCGAACATCTCGGGCATGTAGCGCTTCTTGTCGACGCCGACCCCGTGCTCGCCGGTGATCGAGCCGCCGGCCTCGACGCACGCCTTGACGATCAGGCCGGCGAGCTCCTCGGCGCGCTCGGGCTCGCCCTCGCGGGCCGAGTCGTAGCAGACGAGTGGATGCAGGTTGCCGTCTCCGGCGTGGAACACGTTCGCCACCTGGAGCCCGTACTCGGCCGAGAGCTCGTCGATCCTCCCGAGCACCTCGGAGAGCCGCGTGCGCGGGATCACGCCGTCCTGGACGTAGTAAGCCGGGGCGATCCGTCCCATCGCGGCGAACGCCGCCCGGCGCGTCTTCCAGATTAGCGCCCGCTCCTCTTCGTTCTCGGCGATGCGGACGTCGCGCGCCCCGGCGTCGCAGCACAGCTCCATCACGTGGTCGAACCGGGCCGTGCACTCCTCTTCGGGCCCGTCGAGCTCGACGATGAGCGCCGCTCCGGCGTCGAGGCGGTAGCCGGCGTGGGTCGCCGCCTCGGCCGCCCTGATCGAGAGCCGGTCCATCATCTCGATCGCGCCGGGCACGATCCCCGCGCTGACGATCGCGGTTACCGCGTCGCCGGCCGCGGAGGTGTCCTCGAAGAAGGCGACCAGGGTCCGCACGCTCTCGGGCACGGGGATGACCCGCAGGCGGATCCTCGTCGCCACGCCGAGCGTCCCCTCGGAGCCCACGAAGGCTCCCAGCAGGTCGTAGCCGGGAGCGTCGCGATCGAAATCGACCACCGTGCCGTCGCTGAGGACGACCTCGAGCCCGATCACGTAGTTGGTGGTGAAGCCGTACTTGAAGCAATGCGCGCCGCCTGAGTTCTCGGCCACGTTGCCTCCGATCGAGCAGACGATCTGGCTCGAGGGGTCGGGGGGAAAGAAGTGAGTGGGGGAGACGGCGCGCGAGATGGCCATGTTGGTGACGCCGGGCTCGACGACGATGCACCCGTCGTCGAGGTCGACCGAGAGGATGCGCTTCATGCGCGAGAGGGCGATGAGGACGCCCTCGGCGACCGGGAGCGCGCCACCCGAGAGCCCGGTGCCCGCGCCGCGGGCCACCCACGGCACCCCGGCCTCGTAGCACGCGCGCACCACCGCGTGGACCTCCTCGGCCGTGCCGGGCCGCGCCACCGCAAGCGGGATCTGGTGATACTGCGCCAGCCCGTCGGAGCCGTAGGTGGCGAGCGCGTGCGGGTGCGTGAGGACGTACTCCCCTCCACACACCGCCTCGAGCCGGGACACGAGAGCGGACGCTGACATCCGCTCAAGTATCCCCGAATTGAACGTACGCCACTCGCCGGCGCGCGCCAGCCGCCCGTCAGTGGATCGTGATTGCCTGGGTGCGGCTGGTGACGACGGGCGAGCCGTATGCCGGCAGGAACGCGAACGCGGAGGGATACGACCACTGGAGCCTGACCGAACCGCTCGACGGGAAGGACACGGGAACCTTGAAGTAACCGGCCGAGTTGGTGATCGTCGCCGTGCTCATCGTCGTCCACCCGCCTCCCTTCGAGGGCTGAAACTGGATCTCGACCTGCTGCGGTGTCCCGCCGTCGCTCTGGGCGTAGGGGGCCGGGCGCGCCTGACCCCAGACCTGGAGCGAGCTCCCCGACCGAGTCGACGTGGTCGGCAGGTAGAGGGGAAGCTGGAACGCGGCGAAGTCGGGCTTCGGCGTGCCGTTGTAGAAGAGCAGGCCGCTCGAGAATCCGCTCAAGCTCTTCACCTGTCCGGGGGGTCCCCCAGCGTCATAGAGCAGGTACTGGGCGTCAGAGCGAACCCGCGGGTTGCTCCACTCGATGTACTCGGCCCAGTTCAGGTAGTAAGCGGCCGTCGCTGGACTCAGGAACACGCACCCGCACGTCGGCTTCGGGGGGTTGGTCTGGAAGCCGAACTCGGTGTTGTAGATCGGCATGTGGTTGCGCGAGCCGTAGGCCGCCTGCAAGCGGTCGAGCGTGCGCGTGATGTTGGGGAGGTCGACGAGTCCCGCGTAGTCGTGCTCATTCGAGGGATCTCCAAGGTTCGGTCGCGAGGACTGACCGGAGGTGTAGAGGTGTGCGGCGAAGCCGCTGGCGTTGAACAGCGCGGGGTTCTGAGACCGGAAGCGCCCGGAGGCGGCGGCCGTCGTCGGGCACTGGCGGACCGCGGCCGCCTGGCCGCGCAGCTGCTGGAAGCTCGAATTCACGCAGTACATGGCGCGCAGGAAGCGCAGCGGGACCGTACCGTTGGCGAGGGCCGGGATGTTGCCGCCGCGCGGCGCCGTGTCCCCGATGAGGATCGTGTCGTTGCCGTGGCCGCTGGCGCGCAGGGATGCCCAGGCCTGGTCGACCAGGTTGCGGTACAGGTAGGGCGCGTACTCGACGCCCGCGTTGTTCCCCTGGGGAGCGAGCTGGAAGCCGTAGTTGGGCTCGTCCCAGATCGCCCAGAACTTGACATCGGGCAGCGGCGTCGAGCTCCCGGACGGCGTGTAATGACCGCTGTAGCGCTTGCCGACCGCGAGCGCGAAGGACCCGAACTGCGGGGCCGAGGGCTTGTAGTCATGGGCGGTGCGAGACAGGACGCCCCGCGGTGCGGGGGGGGTGGCCCACAGGGGGGCAGGACCGGCGAGCACGAAATTGACGCCCATCCCGCGCGCGGCGGCGGCCCGGACGGCTGCGTCGTAAGGCGCCCAGTTGGAGGCGGGATACGCGCCTGGGTCATTCGCGTTGAACCCGGACGGCCGCCTGCGCGTGTTCGGACTGGGGGCGATCGACCCCCAGCCGATGAAGATCCGCACGTCGGTGACGCCGAGCGAACGGAAGGTGTTGAGCGTGCCGGCCGGGTCGCTGAGGACGTGCAAGTCGTCCTGCATCAGCGTGACCTGGTTCGTGCCGGCGCGGGCGGAGGTCGCGAGCACGGCGGCAAAGCCGGCGCTCAGGATCACCGCGAGGACGGCGAGCAGCGGAAGGCGGTGGGTTCGTGGCATCGGGATACAAGAACTCCGTCGCGGGTCGGAAGTTTCGCCTGCCCGTAAGAGGCGCGAACCTGGCGGCCCGTCTCTGGTGAACATGTGGGCGCGGCAGGAGGGCCGACGGAACGGGGCCGTTTCGGACCGCGCAGACCGTAGCGCAAACGACGGATTCGGGCACCCTCTCGCCGATCAGCGCCGAACGAGCAGGAGAAAATGAGAGGCTAAGGGCGGTGAGAGCCGCGGTCCTCCATGCCGGCGAGCGCAGCGAGCACCGGCGCGACCTGCTCTGGGTCATTGGGCTGGTGCTGGTGGCCGCGGTCGCCCGGCTGCCGACCCTTGGCGAGCAGAGCTTCTGGCTCGACGAGGCATACACCGAGCGCCTGATCCGCGTCTCGTTTGGGGGCATGCTCCACGGGATCCCGATCTCGGAGTCGACGCCTCCGGTCTACTACGTCCTGGCCTGGGGCTGGGGGCATGTGTTCGGGTACTCGGAGTTCGCCGTCCGCTCGGTCTCGGCTCTCGCCGGCATCCTCACCGTCCCGGTCGTCTACGTCCTCGCGCGTCTGCTTGCCGATCGCCGGGCCGCCTCGATCGCCGGCGCCTTGGTCGCGTTGTCGCCGCTACTCATCTGGTACTCGCAGGAGGCTCGCGCCTACGCGCTCGCGACCCTGCTCGGCACCCTTTCGCTGACCTGCTTCGTCGGGTTTATCGACACCCGTCGCGGCAGATGGGTGGCCGGATGGGCCGCGTCGTCGGCGCTCGGCCTGGCCACGCACTACTTCGTCGGCTTCGTGGTCGGCCCTGAGCTCGTCTGGCTGCTGTGGCGAGGGCACGAGGATCGTCGGGTCTGGGTGGCCGCCGGGGTCGTGCTCGCCGTGGCCGTCGCGCTCGTGCCGCTCGCCCTCGCGCAGCGCGGCACGGGGCACGCCGACTACATCTCGCAGGGGAGCCTGACCACGAGGCTGGTGCAGGTCCCCAAGCAGTTCCTGACCGGATACGCGAGCCCCTCGCAGGCGATCACCTCGGCGCTGACGGCCCTGCTCTGCGCCGCCGGCGCCCTTGCCCTGCTCGTGAGGTCCGGGGCCCACGTGCGCAAGCAGGCCCTGATCCCCCTCGCGGTTGGTCTCGCGTGCGTCCTCATACCGGCGGGTCTCGCTCTCGTGGGCGTCGATTTTCTCAACACCCGCAACGTGCTCCCTGCCCTGCCGGCGCTGATCGTCGTCGTCGCCATCGGCCTCGGGACGCTGGAGAGCAGGGCGGTCGCGATCGCCCTCAGAGGCAGCCTGGCGATCGTCCTCATCGTCGTTGTGGCCATCGTCGACACCCAGCCCCGCTACCAGCGGGACGACTGGCGGGGCGTCAGCCGGGCGCTCGGTTCTGACCGGCAGGCTCGCGCGATCGTCGTCACACCGGGATCGGGCTGGATCCCGCTCCAGGTCTACCGACCGAGCGTGCGTCCGCTCAGCCAGGCCACGGTCAGAGAGATCGACGTCGTGGCGATCCCGCCACAAGTTCTCGGCGGGGGCATCGGAGCCCCGCCCCGCCCGCGAACGCCGCCGCCCGTTCCCGCGGGATTCCGGCTCACGCACGCTGTCTACGCGAGCACCTTCACCGTCCTTCGCTTCACGGCACCCACGCCCGTCTCCGTGACCGCCGCGAGCCTCGCCTCGAGCCCCCTCCTGCCCGGAAGCGCCGCCGATCTGCTCGAGCGGCCGCGACGGTAGCCGTCGCCACCGCCGACCTCTCTACACTGAAGCCCATGGCCTCGGCACGACAGATCAAGGTGGGCCCTGTCGCCATCGGCGGCGGCGCACCGGTCGCCGTCCAGACGATGACGAAGACCGAGACCGCGGACCTGGCCGCGACGATGGCCCAGATCCTCCGCGTCGCCGACGCGGGCGCGGACGTCGTCCGCGTGGCCGTGCCGCGCGACAAGGACGTCGAGGCGCTGAAGACGATCGTCCGCGACTCGCCCATTCCCGTCATCGCCGACATCCACTTCAATCACACGCTCGCGCTCAAGGCGCTTGAGGCGGGGGCGCACTGCGTGCGCCTGAACCCCGGGAACATCGGCGGTCCCGACAAGGTCGCCGAGGTCACCGCGCTGGCCACCCGGCTCGGCACCCCGCTGCGGGTCGGGGTCAACTCGGGCTCGCTTCCCGAGCATCTGCGCCAGCTCGAGTACGACAACCCGGTTGAGGCGCTCGTCACCGCCGCGGTGGAGACGGTCGAGCTCATGGAGCGCCTCGAGTTCGAGAACTTCAAGGTGTCGATGAAGTCGACGTCGGTGCCCAACACGATCGCCGCCAACCGCCTGCTCTCCGCGCGCATTCCCTATCCCCTGCACCTCGGCGTCACCGAGGCGGGGACGAAATGGTCGGGGTCGCTGAAGTCCGCCGTCGGCCTGGGCACGCTGCTCGCCGACGGCATCGGCGACACGATCCGCATCTCGCTCTCGACCTTCCACGCCGAGGAGGAGGTCAAGGTCGCCTGGGAGATCCTCAAGGCGCTGAAGCTGCGCGAGCGCGGCCCCGTCCTCATCGCCTGCCCCACCTGCGGACGTCTGCAGTTCGACATGGACACGGTCGTCGCCGAGATCGAGCGCCGCCTCGAGGCCTACGAGGATCCGATCGAGGTCTCGGTGCTCGGGTGCGGGGTCAACGGCATCGGTGAGGCCCGCCACGCCGACTTCGGGATCAGCGGCGCCAAGGACAAGGGCGTGATCTATTCGAAGGGCGAGCCGCTGAGGAAGGTGCCCACCGAGCACCTGGTCGACGAGCTGTTCAAGGAGATCGACCGCTACTACGCCGCCGGCAAGGTCGTGCAGCGTGACGAGGACGCCGCCGCCGAGGCACGAGCGTGGGTCGCCGAGAACGAGGATGAGACGGCGATGACGCCCGAGCGGATGGCGGCGATGGAGGCCGCCGCGGCGGACGCCGAGGTAGCCCTGCCCGAGGCGACCGGCCCTGTGCCCGAGCGCGCGCGCACGCGCGTTGACGAGACCGTCTCGCCGGTCGCCGGCCGTCGCTTCACCAGGGCCTAGTCGGTACAGTCCGCCTCGGCCGGGAAGTTCAATGGAATCGGCGCCAGCCGATTCCACCGCCTGCCAACTTTCATGGAATCGGCGCCAGCTGATTCCACGGAACCGACTCAGAACGAGGGATTGCATGAGGCTCCGAGCTAGTCTTGCCGCCGCCGTCCTCGCCGTCCTCATCGCCTTCGCGGCCCTGTCCGCGAGCGCCGGGGCACGCCTGATCGCTGGCGTGTCCGACGAGAACGGGGCCGTGTTCACCAACCCCTACTTCCAGCTCCTCGGCGTCAAGCACGCCCGCTACATCACCAACTTCGACGCGGCGCTCAAGAATCCGACGCAGACCGACTCGTGGATGGCCGCGGCGCAGGCCGACGGCGTGGAGATCACGGTCGCCTTCAACCCCGGATACGGCACGCACTGCCCCTCCAGTCCCTGCACCCTGCCGTCCGCCAGCCAGTACACGAAGGCGTTCATCGCGTTCCACAAGCGCTACCCCTACGTGAAGATCTTCCAGCCGTGGAACGAGGTCAACTCGACCACCCAGCCGACGTGGACCAAGCCGCAGGCCGTCGTCACCTACTACGCGATCGTCAAGAAGTACTGCAAAGGATGCACCGTCCTCGGCGCCGACCTCGAGGATCTCGTCACCCCCCACAAGGCCTACTACGTCACCTACATCAAGGCGCTGCTCGCCGCCTTCAAGAACGCCAAGGTCGCCATCCCGCAGGTATGGGGGATTCACAACTACGAGGACGTCAACTACTTCCAGTCGACGAACACGGTCAAGATGCTGGGGCTCCTGCCCGGCCAGATCTGGCTCACCGAGACGGGCGGCATCGCCTTCTTCGAGACGGGCGCGCTCAACGTCCTCCTGCCCTACAACCTCGACCGTCAGGACAAGGCGACGAACTGGATGATGCAGCTCGCGCTGCGCTACCCGAAGCGAATCGCCCGGCTCTACGTCTACAACTTCCTCAATGGCGGAGCCCCCGGCCCCACGAACCGCTTCGACTCCGCACTGCTCGCCCCCGACGGCACCCCGCGGAATGCGTGGTACGCGCTGCTAGCGCACTGGAAGGGCTATTTCCACTAAACGAGCCGGCGTAGCTGCTACTCAGAACGCGTACGCCGCCGTCGGCGGCCCGGCGAACGTCAGCCCCTGCGAGTTCGTCCAGCGGACCTCCCAGTGCCGCCCTGGCTGGTAGCTCGCGGCGGCAGTCCAGGCTCCGGAGGAGCCGTAGCGCGCCCGCAGCAGGACCCGGTCGGTCGTCTGGCCCCGGTCGGCGGAGAGGACGGTGACGACGCCGCCGGAGTGCGCCGCGCGCGCGGGGCGGACGAGCCCCCACAGCGACACCTTCGACCCGTGGCGCCGCGCGACCATGGGCAGGCGGAAGCTGTCGTAGCTGGGCTTGGGCGTATGGCCGGCGTACAGGTAGAGCCCGGTCTGGAACTGGAAGCTCTCGGCCGGGGGCCCGGGGGCGGGGGGGCTGTCTGCGAGCAGGTACTGGGAGAAGGAGGCGACGCGCGGGCTCAGGTACGCGAGGTACTCGGCGATCGAGCGATAGTCCGACTGCCGCGCGAGGGGCACGCCGGCGATCGTGTTCGGGTAGCTCTCGACCCCGAACTCGGTCAGGTAGACGGGCAGGTTGCGCGAGACCATGCCCGCGGCCGCGGCCCGGTCGAGCGCGCTGACGAGACGGCCGACGCCGCCGAAGGGGACGTCATCGGCCCCGAAGTCCTTGAGCGTGGTCGGAAAGGTCGCGCGGATGTAGGGGTGGGTGGCCCATCCGTTCGCCGGTAGGCGCGCACAGCGGGCGTCGGGACGGTAGTGCGCGTTCAGGCACAGGACACCGCGCACGAAGCGCAGCGGCGCGACGGTGATCGGGTTCCCGACCGGGGCGGTCTCGCCCGCCAGGATCGGGACGTGGACGCGGGCCGCGCGCAGGCCGTTGTAGCCGGCGAAGAACAGGCTTCGGTAGAGCCCGGGCGAGACGGCGCGGCCCCCGCGCGCGAACTGGGGGGCGAGGAACTTGACCAGGTTCGGCTCGTTCCAGATCGAGAAGGCGGTCGCGTCGGCGCCGAAGCGCCGGCCCACCGCGGTCATGAACGCCGAGTACCGCGCGGGGATCGGGTCGGTCAGGTGATCCTTGGCGCCCTTGGTCGCCCACCGCGGCACCGGGCCCGTGACGGCAATGAGCAGCCGCATGCCGTGGGCGTGGACGTCGTCGGCGAGCTGCCCGTAGGAACCCCAGTCGTACCTGCCCGGGTTGGTCACGTCGAAGCTCGGCGCCCGTGCCGCGTCCGGGCTCGGCGCGACGTCCTGCCAGTACATGGTCATCCGGATCGCCGGGACGCCGAGCGACTGCAGCTCGCTCAGCGTCTGCTCGCGCACCGCCTCGCTGCCGAGCAGATAGGTCGGGTCCTCGACGGTGGTGAACTGCCGGGCCGACGCCAGCGTCCGTGCCGCGCCGGGGCCCGAGACGGCAGCCGCCACGCACAGCAATGTCGGGATCAGGCGGCGAACGCGCACGCTAAGACGGCTCCTAGTCGAAGTTGAAGATCCGACGCGCCAGCTGGACTTACGCTGAACGCTCCCGGGTCAAGGCCATGGACCCGATCGTCGCGGGCGATCCGGCGCGGTCACGAAGCGACGACCTAAGGGTAGCCATCGTCGGTCGGCACCCACCCTTCGCAAGGCGGCGATGACGATCATGCCCACATCAACTGCGGCGGCGGCGAAAGGTTGCGTCGCCGCCAAGCGGCGCGATGGGATGATCGCCGGATGCCGGTAGCTCAGTCCCGCCGTCCGCTCCTGCTGCTCGCGCTCGCTGCCGGGGCCGTCGAGCTGGCGCTGCTCGCCCTATGGCAGCGCAACGGCTACTGGGAGTACTCGGACGGTGTCTACGCCGAGACCGCCCGTCTGCTCCTCCGCGGTCACGGCCTGTACAGCGACGTGGCCGCCGCGCAGCCGCCGCCGGTCTACCTGTTCGGGGCGCTGCTCCTCTCCATTCACGATGGACTGGCGTCGCTGCGGGCGGGGCTCGCGCTCGTCGAGCTCATCACCGGCGCGCTGGTGGCACTCAGCGTCTGGCGCCTGTGCGGTCGCGGCGCTCTCGCGCTCGCCGCGGGGGCGCTCGCCCCGCTCCTTCCCATCACCCTCCACGAGCATGCTCAGCTCCTGCCCGAGACCGTGGCGGCGCCCCTGGTCATGGGCGGGGCCCTGTGGTCGGCGCGCCGGGAGCGGGCGTTCGCCGCCGGCGTGCTGCTCGGGCTCGCGGTGGTGTGCAAGCTCGCCTTCGCGCTGCCCGCGCTGGCGATCGCGCTCGCCTCGGTCGCGCGCCGGCGTGTCCTCGCCGGCCTCGTGCTCGCCGCCGGTGCGCTGACCCTCGCGGGCCTCGCCGGGTTCGGCCCCGCTCTCTGGCGCGAGGCTGTTCGCGCCC
>JALYZL010000302.1 GCA_030948875.1 Actinomycetota bacterium | reverse complement strand
GTCGGCTGACGCCGACTCCGTTACCGGGTCCGAGGACGGCGCGCGGGCGCGCGAGGCAGAGCCCGAGGAGCAGATTTTGGCCGCTCAGGAAGAGCTCACGTCTGACGAGGAGGGAGCCGTGACGGTCAAGAACACCTGCCTGTCGGGCGGTGCCATCGAGGTGTTCCTCGAGCCGGTAATCCCAGCTCCGCGAGTCCTCGTGGTCGGCGACGCGCCGATCGCGCGCGCGATCCACCGCATCGGCGAGGAGCTCGGGCTGGAGATCGTGACGGTCGAGAAGACCGGCCCGGATCCGACCTCTGACGATCTCGCGGTGGTGGTCGCGGGACACGGGCGCGACGAATACGATGCGATTCGACGCGGCCTCGAGGCCGGCGTCCCCTACGTCGGTCTGGTGGCCAGCCGCAAGCGCGGCGCCGCCGTGCTTCAGGATCTGCGCGAGGACGGCGTTCCCGCCGGACTCCTCGAGCTCGTGGACATTCCCGCCGGGATCAACATCGGCGCCCGCGAGCCGGGCGAGATCGCACTCTCGATCCTCGCCAAGATCGTTTCGGTCCGCCGCGAGGAGCGCATCGACGCCCCCAAGCAGAGCGGCCTCGCCGTGCATCGCGCGGGCGGGCGCGCGCGCGAGAAGGCTCCCGCTCGCGCCAAGGACCCCGGCGTCGCGGCGCCCGTGATCGCCGTTGACCCGATCTGCGGGATGACGGTTGCGGCCGTTGCCGGCACGCCCTCGGTCGAGCACAACGGCGAGACGATCTACTTCTGCTGCGACGGCTGCAAGGCGAAGTACGAAGCCCAGCACGAGCATGCATCCGCTGCGGGCTGACGTGTTCACCACCGGGCTAGTCCTCGGAGCGGGCGGATCGCGTCGCCTCGGCGCGCCCAAGCAGCTGCTCCCTTACCGCGACACCACGCTCCTCGGCCACGTTGTGGGCGTGGCGCGGGCGTGCCCGTTCGACCAGCTCGTGGTGGCGATCGGCGGCGCCGCGGACGAGGTCCGCTCGCAGATCGACCTCTCCGGTGCCGAGATCGTCGTCAACGACGCCTACGGCGCCGGCTGCTCGTCCTCGATCGCCGCGGCGATCGGCGCCGTCGATCCGAGCTGCGAGGCCATCGTGCTCATGCTCGGTGACATGCCGGGGGTGAGCGCCGCCACCGTCGAGGCGCTCCTCGCCGGCCGCGGCGACTCGCCCCTGGCGGTGTGCCGGTACGACGACGGTCGCGGCCACCCATTTGCGTTCGGGCGCGAGGTGTTCGAGGAGCTCACGCGCCTCCATGGCGACAAGGGCGTCTGGCGACTGCTCGACGAGCGCGCGGGTGAAGTGGTCGAGGTGCCGGCCCCGGGCCCGATTCCCCTCGACGTCGACACCGCTGAGGACTACCAGGCCGTTCTCGCGCAGGCGGGCGAGCCCACGCTCGCCGCGGCCGGCGCGCGCGCCGCGGGTCCGTCATGACTCCTCCGAAGAGCGCCCGAGGAGTGGCGTCCGAAGAGGTCGCCCACCTCGTTCCGAATGTCGAGAAGCTCGCTCAGCGCTTGGCGAGCGTCGACTATCTCGTCGACGAGAGCCTCGCCACGTCGCTGTTCCTGAGCTTGCGGCTGCCCCAGCCTCTGTTGCTCGAGGGGGAGGCAGGCGTCGGCAAGACCGAGGCGGCTAAGGCGCTCTCGATGATTCTCGACACGCCGCTGATCCGGCTACAGTGCTACGAGGGGATCGACGCCTCCGAGGCGCTGTACGAGTGGAATTACCCGCGCCAGCTCTTGACCATCCGCCTCGCCGACGTGCGCGAGGGAGAGCTCAGCGAGGCCGACCTGTTCGGGCCCGATTACCTCATCCGCCGCCCGCTGCTGCGCGCGCTCGAGCACCCGGGGCCGCGTCCGGCCGTGCTGCTCATCGACGAGATCGACCGCGCCGATGACGACTTCGAAGCGTTCCTGCTCGAGCTCCTGGCGGAGTCCAGCGTGACTATCCCCGAGATCGGGACCATCCACGCCACCCACCCGCCGGTCATCGTGCTCACTTCGAACCGGACGCGCGACCTGCACGACGCGGTCAAGCGCCGTTGCCTGTACCAGTGGATCGATTACCCGAACCGTCAGCGTGAGGTGGAGATTGTCCGCCGGCGCGTGAAGGGCGCGTCGGAGACCCTCGCGGTCCAGGTGGCCGAGGTGATCGCGCGTATGCGCGACAGCGACATTCAGAAGCCCCCCGGGGTCGCCGAGTCGATCGACTGGCTCTCGGCCCTGAGCCTGCTGGGCGTCGAGCGTCTCGACGTCCCCTCGATCGATCGCACGCTCGGTTCGGTGCTCAAGTACAGCGAGGATCAGGAGGTGATCCGAGCGGCCGGTCTCGAGCAGCTGGTGGGAAGCGGTGACTGAGGAGCTCGAATCAACGGACGGAACCTTCCGCGTCGAGACGGTTCATCTCGACCTGCCGGGAGTCGTCGGCGCCTTCAGCGATCGACTGCGCCTGGCTGGCGTCCCGGTTACGCCCGAGCACTCGATTCACTTCGCCCGGGCACTGTCGCTGGTCAATCCGATCACGCGCCGTCGACTCTATGCGACGGCCCGGGCCGTACTCGTGTCCGACATGGCGCAGCTCAACGCTTTCGACGCCGTGTTCTTCGCGATCTTCGGCAAGCCCGAGGACGAGAAGTTCGAGCCCGACGAGATCCAGACGGTGCCGGCGCCGCCCGACGAGCGGCCGAAGCCCAAGCACAAGACGCAGCCTAAGGAGTCCCGCGAGCAGCAGTCCGGCGCGGATATGTCCTCGGCGACCGCCTCCGACGACGACGACGAGGAAGACGACGACGGGGAGGCGGTGGAGATCCCGATCGCCCAGGCCAGCGACGAGGAGCGCCTCGGGCACAAGAGCTTCGATGTGCTCGAGCCGCACGAGCTCGCGCAGCTCTACAAGCTCATGACCCGCCTCGAGCTCGCGACGCCCAAGCGCCGCACCCGGCGCAAGCGCCGGGGGCGTCACGGCGAGCACGTGGACATGCGCCGCACCCTGCGGACGAGCCTGCGCACCGGCGGCGATCCGATCAAGCTCTCGCGCCGCCACCGGCGCGTCCTCCCGCGCCGTTTGGTCCTCCTGTGCGACATCTCGGGCTCGATGGAACCCTACGCGCGCGCCTACCTGCAGTTCCTGACCTGTGCCGCCGGCGCTGGACCCAACGCCGAGGCGTTCGTGTTCGCCACCCGCCTGACGCGCCTGACCCGCGCCCTCGCGGGCCGCAACCCCGAGCGGGCGATCCAGCGGGCGGCGGCGGCGGCGCCCGACTGGTCGAGCGGGACCCGGATCGGCGACGCGCTCAAGTGCTTCAACGACACCCACGGACGCCGGGGCATGGCCCGCGGTGCTGTGATCGTGATCCTCTCCGACGGCTGGGAGCGCGGCGACCCCCAAGCGGTGGGGCGGGAGATGGAGCGGCTCGCCCGTCTCGCGCACCGGATCGTGTGGGTCAACCCGCGGGTCAGCGCCAGCAACTTCGCACCCCGAGCGGGGGGCATGGCGGCAGCGCTACCGCACTGCGACGCGCTGGTCAGCGGTCACACGGTGAAGGCCCTGGGCGAGGTGGCGGACGCCATCGCCTGCCGGTCGTGGGACCGCCGCACCTCGCCGTTGCTCGCCTACAAGCCGCCGAGCGCCGACGAGCTCGGGCAGGAGGAGGAAGAATGGGGCAGCGCCACGCCGGTGGCCGGGAGCTCGTTCGCCATGCCCAGCGGGGAAAGCCCGAGCCGGGGTAACACCACCCCCGGCTGGGCCACCGAGTAGACAATGGCGCGCAAGCGCGCTTGAGGAGAAGGGTGAAACATGGAAGAGACGACGACCAAGACATGCATCTTTCCCGGTTGCGACCGCCCCGCGGTACCGCCACACCCGTTGGGCGGACCGCAGCCGGCGTTCTGTGACCTAGAGGATCACAACGCGCTGCGCGCCCACCAGGAGCGCTTGCGTCAGGAGGGCGAGGAACCGCCCGGAGTGTCCGACAGCGATGAGTAGCGACCATCGCCGTCCCACGTCAGCTGAGCCGCCGGAACGCCGAAGCGCTTTCCGAGAGCGGATAGCTGGGAATGAGGTTCGGATCCCCTCCAGGGTATGGTGATTCGGCCATGACGCCCCCGGGGGCATCCCGCTCCCAGGGGCGAAGTACGGGATCCTCTCGACGCCCGCCGGGCGGAGGATCACGGCGAACCAACTGTCCGCCGCGGAAGGAACCGGCGACAATGACGAACGCTGCCGCGATCAGGATCAGGTCCTTGAGGACGTATTGACCCTCAAGCGTCGGCGCATGATGCGGCCCGCTGAACAGGCGCCCCGGAAGCACGACGAGCGGTGCGAGGATCCCGACGAACTCGACCGCGAGCAGCCACACCGCGAGTCGCATCCAACGGTTGGTAAGCAGGCAGATGCCGATGAAGCACTCGAGCGTCGCGACCCCAACGAGCGCGACACGGCTCGGGACCAAACCCAGGAACAAAATGTGAGTCGTCGCCGCGGTCAAGCTCTGGGCCGGACTGACATCAGGAAAATACTTCAGGACCCCAAAGCCCAGAAAGATCACGCCGAACGCGATCCGCACCAGCGTGATGCTGTGCAGCACGAGCTGGTGATGAATGTTGTCCTCGAGACGCAGAAAACGCTGGTAAGACCCTTTCACTACCGGTCTACCGCACCAGCCCGACGAACGGATCAACCACCTCGCTCAAGATCGCGTGAACGGGTCGCCACAAAATCACGACTCTCAATCACCAAGTCGAACCAGGGGCAAGCAGGCGACTTCGGTGCCGGCGGGAAGCTCGCCGGTGCCCATGGGAACCCGCGCCAGGGCGTCGGCCTGCGCGGTGATCGCGATCTGGTGCGACTGCTGTCCGTGGACGGGAAGCAGCAGTGCTGATCCTTCGGCGGTGTCGTAGCGGACGCGGATCAGGTCTTCGCGCTCGGGGTTCCGCTTCACCGCAGCGCCGAGCACGCCGGGGATCCACGCGGGCTGCGCGCGCTTGGCGCCCTGGAGTGCGAGCAGCGCGGGACGGACGAAGAGCTCAAAGCACACGAGGCTCGAGACCGGGTTCCCGGGCAGGCCGAAGACGAGCGTCGAGTCGCGCACGCCGAACGCGAGCGGCTTGCCCGGTCGCAGGGCGATCCGCCAGAACACCTCCGTGACCCCAAGCTCCTGTCCGATGCTGCGCACGAGGTCGTGGGGACCCACCGACACCCCGCCCGAGCTGATTACGACGTCGTGCTCGAGCGCGCGGGTGAGCGCCGCCCGGTGCCCCTCGGCGGTGTCCGCGGCGGCGGGGATGTGCTCGACGCCGGCGCCGCTGGTCAGCAGCGCGGCCGTGAGCATCGGCCCGTTGGCATCGTAGATCTGCCCGTCAGCGAGCGGCTCCCCGGGCTGGCGAAGCTCCGTGCCGGTGGTGACCACGGCGACGCTCGGCCGGCGACGGCAGAGCACGGTGGCGAGGCCGACCGCCGCGGCGGCGCCGATCTGGGCCGAGCCGAGGCGGGTTCCCGGTTCGAGGATGAGGTTCCCACGCTCGATGTCGCTTCCGCGGTTGCGGACGAACGCTTCGGGCTCGACGGCGGAGGCCACCTCGATCTGCTCGCGGCCGCTGCTTACGTTCTCGATCGGCACCACCGCGTCTGCCTGTGCCGGCACCACAGCGCCGGTCGAGATGGCGACCGTCTCGCCCCGCCCGAGCTCGCCCGTGTACGGCGAGCCCGCCGAGGACTCGCCGACCACGGTGAGGCTGCCCGGCGTATCCTCCGCGCGCAACGCGTAGCCGTCCATCGCCGAGCTCGCGAACGGGGGCAGGTCGATGGCCGCGCGCAGCTCCTGTGCGATGTAGCGTCCGTAGGCGTGCACGATTGACACCTCCTCGGCGGGGAGGGGCGTGACGCGGGCCTCAACCAGGGCCAGCGCCTCGTCGATCGAGAGCAGCTTCGGCGTGGAACGTGGCTCGGCGAGGCCCTCGGGACGGCTCATGCGCTCAGCTAGATGGCAGCCCGCACTCTTGGATCGCGACCGTGACTTCGTCGGCGACCTTCAGGGCTCCGAACAGAGCCGAGTAGGGCTTCATGCCGAAGTTGGTCTGCTTGACGATGGCGCTGCCGCTGACCTTGCCGTCGTTGCCGACCGCGAGATCGAAGGTGATCGGATTGGTCTTGCCCCTCACGGTGAGATCGCCCTGGACGGTGAGCTTGCCGTCAGCGGCCTGTACCGAGGTCGAGCGGAACTGGATGTCTTCCCTCTTCAGGACGTCCTTATCGATTGTCTCCTTGATGGTCTTCTTGTCGTCGTCGCCTAGCGACTGGATGCCGCCGGTGCCGTCGACCACGCGCAGCGAATCGGCGGTCGCGTTGAGAGTGAGGCTCGACTGCGATGGATCCTCGCTGATCGTGAGCGTCGCCTCCCAAGCTTCGACCGCGATGGTGAGGTCGTGCCCTGCCTTTGCCGCCGCGCCGGACCGCCGGGTTTTTACCGTGAGGGTGCCGTTGTCGGGGCCGAGATTGTGTGTACCTGGCGTAATAGACATAGGCGCAGCCTATATGATTCCGCCGCCCGCGCCGCATAGACAATGTTCACAGTTGCTTTGGGGCTTCTCTGCATTTTCCTACTGGTGACTCGGGCCGTGCCGGGTACCACAAGTACAGCGGATCGCGTACTACCCTTCTACAAAAGGAGCGATGCCAGTGGCGACAGAGCTTGACCATACGTTCTCGACTTCCAAGCCCGTCGACCAGAGCTGGGCGGCGATCACCGACCTGGAGCGCCTCGTCCCGTGTGTACAGGGCGGGAGGGTGCTTGAGAAGGTCGACGACAATACGGTCAAGGCCGAGATCATCATCAAGATGGGGGCGATGACGATGGAGTTCACGGGCACCGTCCAGATCACCGAGCAGAACGCCGGCGCCCATCGCGCGGTCATGGCCGTCAAGGCGAGGGAGAAGGGCGGGCAGGGACACGCCAACGCGAACGTCACCTTCGCGCTCGACAACGGCGGCGGGAACATCCACACGAGCGCCCAGATCACTGGCAAGGCCGCGTCGATGGGCGAAGGTGCCATCGTCGGGGTGCTGGACGCGCTGATCAAGGACTTCACTGGCAAGCTCGCCAACATGTGATCCGCTAGCCGCCACGCCTGCGTACAGCCACCGCTGGGTTGCGTCTGGCGCGAACCAGTCGAGGCGGAGGAGGAGCAGAGAATGAAGGATGTAATCGAACAGGTGGATGGCTGGGTCGCTCGCGGCGATCACGTGGCGCTCGCCACCGTCGTTGGTGTCAAGCGCTCCGCGCCGCGGCCGCCCGGGTCGAAGATGGCCATCAACGACCGTGGAGAGGTCTACGGCGCCGTGTCCGGAGGCTGCGTCGAGGGGGCCGTGGTCCAGGTCGCCGAAGGCGTGCTGGCCGGCGGTGAGCCGCAGCTACTCCATTATGGCATTCCCGACAGCGATGCCTGGGACGTCGGCTTGCCGTGCGGTGGCGAGATCGACGTTTGGGTGGAACGCTACGAGCCGTGAGCGCCCAGAGTGCGTTCGCCGAGATCGCCCGCGAGGACGGGCGCGCAGCGCTGGTA
>JALYZL010000290.1 GCA_030948875.1 Actinomycetota bacterium | reverse complement strand
CCGCGCCGAGCCCGGGCGGCGCCCAACGCCACCAGTGCGGGCCCGGCACTGGTGACGCTCGGCGGCGCCCGCGGCCGGCGCGGTCTGCTGGGCGCGGGCGTGGCGGGATCGCTGCTTGCCGCCGCCGTGTTTGCCGACATCGCCCGCAGCCCGATCGTCCCCGGTGCGAACGACAACCTCAGCGCCGTCGCCGTCCTCGTCGCGCTCGCCGAGCGCCTGCGGGCCGATCCCGTCGCGGGGATCCGCGTGCTCCTCGTCTCCTGCGGTGCCGAGGAGGTGATCCAGGGCGGGATCTATGGCTTCGCCGCCCGCCACTTCCCCGCGCTCGACCGCCGGCGGACGTGGTTCCTGAACCTCGAGTCGGTCGGCTCTCCGGCGCTCGTGCTCCTCGAGGGTGAGGGACCGGTGGTCATGGAGGACTACCACGACCGCAGCTTCCGCGACCTGGTAGCCGGAGCCGCCGATCGTGCCGGGGCCTCCCTACGGCGGGGGATGCGCGCACGCAATTCAACCGACGCGGTGATCCCCAGTCGAGCCAGCTACCCGACCGCGACGCTCGCCTCGATGGACCGCTACAAGGCGCTCTCCAACTATCACAAGATGACCGATACGCCGGAGAACCTCGACTACATCACGGCCCTTCACGCACTCGTGGTGACCGAGGCGACGGCCCGCGAGCTCGCCGCGTCCCCGTGGATCGCGCGGTGAGCCGGGCGCGCCAGGGCCAGGCGGCCCAGCGCACGCCTGGCCTTGACGCGAGGCTCGACCGCAGATAGCGTGGATCTATGCGCAGGGGGCTTCTGGTGGGCGTGGCCGTTGTAGCGACGATGTTCTTCGCCACCGCCTCGCCGGCGTGGGCGGGCGTGAGGTTCGGCGTCGTTCCGACCTTTCCGACAAGCGCGACCGTCGGCCAGACGGTGCTGCCGGCTTCGATTCAGATCCTCAACACCTCGACACCGCCTGAGAGCGCCGGCAACATCACGATCAACTCGATCAACCTCGTTCCCGCTTGCGGCACCACGGTGCCCGCTGGGGCGGCCGGCGACTGTCCTGTCGCCCAGGCAGACCCCGGCGTCTTCAGCGTGTCCCCCACCGGCGTCGGGGAGGCGGGGACGGCTTGCGCGGGCCAGACGTTCACGAGCACCGTCATCGATCCCGCCAGGGGGCAGGTCACGTTCACGCCAAACGGCGGCTCGGTCGTCCTGACCCCGCCGGCGACGACGAATTCTGTCTGCCGGATCGACTTCACCTTCAACGTGCTCAAGGAGCCCACGAAGAACGCCGGAACGGCCGGTGTGAATTCCGTTCAGACCGCCCAGATCGGCTTCGCGTCAGGCACGTCTGCCGTCAACGGGGCCACGGGGACCGGCTTCGGCTCGACCCTGACCACCGTGACTAAGGCCGCCCCGACGATCACAACCACCGCGACCACGTCGGGCAAGGTGGGTGTGGCGATCACCGATACGGCGACGCTGACCGCCGCCGCTCCCCCCGCCCCGGCGCCGACCGGCACGATCACCTTCAGCCTGTACCAAAACGACGCGGCGTGCACGACGACGGCGGTGTTCACTTCGACGGTGCCGGTCACCAGCGGGGGAGGCAGCTACACCTCCGGCGCCTTCACGCCGACCTCGCCAGGCACGTATCGCTGGGTTGCGTCCTACAGCGGGGATGCCACCAACGCTGCGGCCACGACGGCGTGCGGCGACGCCGGCGAGACGAGCACGATCGCGAAGGCGACGCTTACCCTGGCGACGACGGCGTCGGCGCCCGTCACGATCGGCGCGACGATCAGCGACAGCGGGGTGCTGGCCGGTGGCTTCAATCCCACGGGCACGATCACCTTCAATGTCTATGGGCCGAACGACGCGACGTGCTCGAACACGCCGGCGTTCACGTCGACCAAGCTCGTGAGCGGCAACGGGACCTACGGCTCGGGCAGCTTCACGCCCACGGCGCCGGGCACCTATCGGTTCATAGCTTCGTACGGCGGCGACGTGGACAATGCCGGTGCGTCGGGGACGTGTGGCGATGCCAACGAGTCGGTGGTCGTGTCGAGGATTGCGCCGGCGATCGTCACGCACGCGTCGGGGTCGGTGGCCGCGGGCGGTAACGTCACCGATGCCGCGACCTTGAGCGGCGGGGTCTCGCCCACGGGCACGATCACCTTCACGCTGTTCGGGCCCGGCAACGCGATGTGCACGGGCACGCCGATCTTCACCTCGACCAAGGCGGTGTCCTCCGGTAACGGCAACTACGCCTCGGACCCGTTCACCGCGACGGCCGCGGGCAGCTTTAACTGGATCGCGGCTTACAGCGGCGATGCGAACAACGCCGCCGTGTCTACCGCGTGCGGCGACGCCAACGAGTCGGTCGCGGTTACCAAGGTGACCCCGGTGATCATCACCGCCGCTTCCCTGTCCGGCACCAACATCAGCGATGCGGCGACGCTGAGCGGCGGGGCGGCGCCGACGGGCACGATCACCTTCAACCTCTACGGCCCGAGCGACGCGACCTGCTCGAGCACTCCGGTTTCCACATCCACCGCATCGGTGAGCGGCAATGGCTCGTACAGCTCGAGCCAGTTCACCCCGACGGCCGCGGGCACCTACCGATTTGTCGCGAGTTACAACGGCGATGCGAACAACGCGACGATCGCTACCGCTTGCGCCGACACCGGGGAGTCGGTTGGCTTCTCGCAGGCGGCCAAGGCGACGCCGGCGATCGCCACGAAGGCGACGGCGTCGGTGCTCGTCGGAGAAACGATCTCCGACTCGGCGGCCCTGAGCGGCGGGAGCAGTCCCACGGGCACGGTCACCTTCACGCTCTTCGGGCCCGGCAACACCACATGCACGGGCACGCCGATCTTCACGTCCACTGCCTCGGTCAACGGTAACGGCATCTACAGCTCGCAAGCCTTCGCCACCACCGCCGCGGGAACGTACGAGCTTGTCGCGGTCTACGGCGGCGACGCGAACAATGCAGCGGTGGCGAGCGCGTGCGGCGACGCCAACGAGTCGGTAGTCGTCTCCATCGGGACGGGCGGTCCGCCTCCCGCGCCCGTCGTGAGCTCGGCGACCCAGTCCGCATCCCGGTGGCGCGAGGGCAACGCGCTGCCGCACATCCCGAGCGCCAAGCCGCCGGTGGGCACCACGTTCTCCTTCACGCTCAACGTGGCGGCCAAGATCACCTTCGCGTTCACGGAAAAGCTCCCCGGGCGCAAGGTCACGAAGAGCCACTGCGCGGCGCCGACCAAGAGCAACCGCCACAAGCCTTCGTGCCAACGCACCATCACCGCGGGGACCCTCTCCTTCACCGGACACACCGGCGTCAACAAGGTGACCTTCCAGGGCCGCATCTCACGCACCAAGAAACTCGCGCGCGGCACCTACACGCTCATCATCACCGCAGGCGCCTCGAGCAAGCGCCTCACCTTCACCATCGTCAAGTAGCTCACGTTGCCGGGGCCGAAGCAGCACCACCGCCGCCGCGGCGCCGAGGAGGCAGAACACGGCTCCCACCGCGAACGCGAGCTGGTAGCCGTCACTGAGGGCGCGGAGCGCCGGCACGGCCGCGCGGACCTGGTGGCCGGTGTAGGAGTCGGCGAGGGTGCCGAGGACGGCGAGGCCGAGCGCACCGCCCACCAGCCGCGAGGTGTTGACCAGGCCCGACGCGAGGCCGCTCTGGGCCGACGGAACGCCCTGGACCGCGGCGATCGTCGCTGCCACCAGCGATATCCCCATCCCCACCGTGCAGAGCATCCCGCCGGGAAGCACCTGGAGCAGGTAGACGCCGCCGGGCCGGACGCCGGTGAGGAGCACCATGCCGGTGCTCGCCGAGAGCATCCCTCCGGTGAGAACGACACGGACGCTCGAATGCGCGATCATCCTCGACGCCAGCGTCGAGCCGGTCACCACCCCGAGCGTCAACGGGACGAAGGCCAAGCCGGCGTTCAGCGCGTCGTAGTGGAGCACCTGCTGCAGGTACAGGGTGAGGAAGAACCACATCGACAAGAGCGCCGCGTAGAGCAGCACCATGATCAGGTTCGCGGCGCGCAGCGTCGGCAGGCGGAAGATCGAGATCGGGACGAGGGGGACGCGGGCGAAGCGCTTCTCGAAGACGACGAACAGGGAGAGGAGGACGGCGCCCGCGGTCAAGGGGAGGAGCACCTGGGCCGAGCCCCAGCCGAACGCCTCGCTGCGGACGACTGCGAACGTGACGCCCACGAGCCCGACGGTCACGAGCGCGGCACCGGCGAGATCGAAGTGACGGTCGATGTCCTCGCGGCGACCTTCGACGAGGATCCGGGCGCCGAACCACACCACGGCTGCGCCGAGCGGCACGTTGATGAGGAAGATCGCTGGCCAGCCGAAGCCCTGAGTGAGCAGGCCGCCGAGCAGGGCGCCGGACGCAGCGCCGAGGCCGCTCATCGCCGCCCACACGCCGAGCCCGCGATTGCGTGCCGGGCCCTCGGGAAGCGAGCTGGTGATGATCGACATGCTCGCGGGTGCGATAACCGCACCGCCGATCCCCTGCAGACCCCGTGCGGCGATGAGCAGGCCGCGCGATGACGCCACCGCGCACGCGAGCGAGGTGAGAGCGAAGAGGGCGGTGCCGGCGAGGAATACGCGCCGGCGGCCGAGCAGGTCGGCGGCGCGCCCGCCGAGCATGAGGAAGCCGGCGAAGCTCAGCGTGTAGGCGTTGACCACCCATTGCAGGCCCGTGGGCGAGAAGTGCAATCCGGCACGCATCGAGGGCAGCGCGACATTGACGATCGAGATGTCGAGGATGACCATGAACTGCGCCAGGCAGACGACAAAGAGCAACAAATCGGCGCGGGCGCGGGGTGTTTGGGGGCGCTTGATTGCGTTCACAGTGGTAGTGTGCGATCCTGCTGATGCAGGTACAAGAGAGGGGTTTATCCTGGTATCAACAGCAACACCCACGAGCACTTCGAACGGGCGGGCCGAGAACGGGAACGGCCGCCAGGGCAGCGGGGGGCGCCGACGCGCCGAGCTCGCCGACTTCCTGCGCACCCGGCGCGCCAGCCTCCAGCCCGGGGACGTGGGCCTGCCCGACGGCGGCCGGCGGCGGACCCCGGGGCTCCGCCGCGAAGAGGTCGCCCAGCTCGCCGGGGTGGGCTCGACGTGGTACACGTGGCTCGAGCAGGGTCGCGACGTGCGCGCCTCGCTCGAGGTCCTTGAGGCGATCTCGCGTGCGCTCCGGCTCAGCCCCGCCGAGCGCATGCACCTGATTCTGCTCGGGCGTGGCGAGGAGGCGCCCCCGTGCTCGGCGCCGGCCGAGCGGGTGTCAGCCCCGCTGCGCCGGCTGATCGAGAACCTGGGTCCCAACCCTGCGTTCGTCCTCGGCCGGCGCTGGGACTACCTCGCGTGGAATCCCGCCATCCGCGCTCTGTTCGGTGATCTCGGCAGCTTGCCCCGCGCGGCTCGCAACCACGTGTGGCTGATGTTCATGGACCCGGCCCGCCGCGAGATGCTTCACGACTGGGAGCAGACGGCCCGCCTGTGCGTCGCCAAGTTCCGAGCCGACAGCGCTCGCCATCTCGGCGATCCCGCCTTCGAGGAGCTGATCCACGCCCTGCGTAAGTCGAGCCCCGAGTTCTGCACGTACTGGAAGCGCCACGAGGTAGCCCGCGGCGACGGCGGCCGCAAGGAGCTGCACCATCCCGTCGCGGGCAGGATGATCTTCGAGCACGCGGTGTTCAGCCCCCAGGAAGCGCCCGAGCAGCGGCTCGTCCTCTACACACCACTGCCCGAGGCCGACACCAAGGCCAAGCTTGCGTCGCTGCTCGACCAGTAGCAATGTGGAGGCTGCGATTCAAACGTCCGCAGCGCCTCTGACGGTGACAGTCGTGCGGCCTGGCGAGCAGGAGAGGACGGTTCCGCCGAGGCCGGCAAGCAGATCAGCTCGGTCTCGGTGACTGTGACCTGCCAGAGCACGGCGACCACAGGCCGCCAGCCGGTGACGGTCGCCCCAGCGGCGTCGAGCAACTGACCGGAAACAAGGTCGTCGGGGTGATCGCGCGGAAAGCGAAGCAGCACAAGCGCACCATGGTTGATCGCCACGGCCACGATCACGCTGAGCGCCGGCCAGAGCAAGACGATCGAGCTCACCCTCAACGCCGCCGGACGCAAGCTCATGAGATTCCATCCCCCGCTCAAAGCCGCGCTCACCGAGCCGTCAGGAACGACCACGCTCAAGAGCGGCAAGGTCACCCTCGTGGCGCCCAAGGGCAAGCACCGCTAATCGATGCCCGGCCCCGAGCTCAGCTGAGCGCCTGCGCGAGCCGGTCGAGCAGCGGGACCTGCCCGGGGTTGATCCGCGCGCGTGCCTCCTCGAGGGCGAACCACTGCGCGCGGTCGACCTCGGGGAACTCGCTCATACGCCCCGAGCGCGGCGGCCATTCGAGCGTGAAGGTGTCACTACGGACCTGGCTCGCGTCGAGATCGCCGCGGACCGCCCAAGCGTGCACGAGCTTGCCCGAGCGCTGCCTGACCTCGCCGAGGTCGGTGAGCTCGCCCTCGGGCGGGGGCGACCCGAGCTCCTCGGCGAACTCGCGCAGCGCGGCGGCCACGGGCTCCTCGCCGTCCTCGTACTCGCCCTTGGGGATCGACCACGCCGCGGCGTCGCGGCGGGCCCACAATGGGCCGCCGGGATGTACGAGCAGGACCTCGAGCTCGGGGGCCGAGCCGCGGTAAAGGACGATGCCGGCGCTGCGACGGGCCATCACATCACGATCGCTCGGCAGCGACACGCCAGGAAGGTTTCGCGCTCCCAGCACGTCTTGAGCTTCATAGACCAACCTTGCCAGCTAGCCCAAGGAGAGCGAAACATGCACATCAAGCACTACGCAGTCGCCGCCGCCCTCGCCACCGCCGCCATTCCCGCCGGTGTCTTCGCCGCCGGAGCGGGCGCCTCGATCGCCCGCGAGACCACGGCGCCCGCCGCCGTCGCCGCGAAGGCGCCCACCGTCGCGCTGCGCAGCACCAAGCACGGCAAGATCCTCGTCGTCGGCAGCAGCGGCCTGACGCTCTACCTTGACGCCAACGACGGGAAGAACAAGAGCAACTGCACAGGCTCGTGCGCATCGGTCTGGCCGCCCTTGACCGTGTCCGGCAAGGTGACCGCAGGCGCCGGGGTCTCAGCCTCGAAGCTCGGGGAGATCCAGCGCGGCCACAGCCACCAGGTGACCTACGCCGGCCACCCGCTGTACACCTTCAAGAGCGACACCTCGGCTGGGCAGACCTCGGGCGAAGGCGTCACGAGCTTCTACGTCGTCTCCCCGTCGGGGAGCGCGATCAAGTAAGCGGACCGGGGGTGGGTTGTGGAGCGCTGCTACGCCGCGCGACGCCATAAGGCGTCGTCGCCGAGCGGCACCCGCTCGGCTTCCCCGGCCGCGACAAGCTCGAGCAGCGCCCGCTCGGCCGCATCGCGGTCGGGGGCATCATTGCCGGCGGCGAGCAATGCCGCGACCTCTTGCGTGGTCACGCCGTCTGGAAAATGCTCGAGCAGCGGCGCGGGCGTGTCGGGAACATGCTTTCGGTCGATGCCCGGCTCGAGGTTGGCCACGAGCACGTCGTAGGCCTCGACCGGCTGGAAGCCTCCCGCCTCGAGCCGGTGGCCGTTTGACGCGAAGACGACCGACGGCGCCGTGTAGCGGACGGGCCCGTCCGAGGCTGCCGTCTTTCCCTGGAGCTCGGAGGGGGTGCCGGCCGCCGTGCGCGCCTCGGCGCGGTCGCGCTCGTACGCCTCGCTCACCGCCGGATCATCGAGCTTCGCCACGATCGCGTCCGCGTCGACGCCTGGGACGGCGCGCAGGACGTCGGCGAGCTGGGCGTCGTCGTCGAGCACTAGCGGAGTGGTGAAGTTGGCGAGCTGGAGGGCACGGAACACCCGCCATTCGCTCCCCGACTGCGCGAGCCTCGCCGCGACGACGGCGCGACAGGCGCGCGCGGTGGCGCTCATCCGCTCCTTCGGCGCCGGGGAGAACGGCATCCCGTAGCGGCGGAACCTCATCTGGCCGAGCGCTCCCCGGAGCGGCGTGTAGCCGATCGCCTCATAGCGCGAGGCATCCTCCGCGAGCCCGATGACCACGAGCCGCCAGTCAAGCTGATCGCCGTAGCGCCATTCGAGCACCCGCAGCGCGGGACTCTCCGAGTAAGCCCAGGGACAGGCGGGATCGCTGTACAGGGTTGCCGAAATCATCGCTAGTGGACTCCTTGATCGCTCAAGGTCTTCACTATAGTGATT
>JALYZL010000275.1 GCA_030948875.1 Actinomycetota bacterium | reverse complement strand
ACCAGCTCAGGGAATCCCGGCAGCGCCGGGCCGCCCCTGCCCGCCAGGCGCGCCGCCGCCCACGTTCAGATCTCTTCTCGCGCATCCTCGTGGCCATCCCCGCGGCGGTGATCGCGATCGTCTTCGTCGACCTCGGGGGGACCTCGTTCGCTGCCCTGATGATTCTTCTCGGGTGGGCATGCATGGACGAGCTCTACCGGATGCTCCACCGCTGGAAACCGGCCACCTCGGCGGGGCTCGCCGCGTGCGCGGGGATGGTGCTCGCGGCCCGCTACGGCGGCCAATTCCAGGTTCTCCTCGTCATGGTTGCCGCGGTCCCCGTGGCCTTCTTCCTCGTCCTCATGCGACGCGAGCGCGTCAACGCCACGATCTCGATCGCCGGCACCCTACTCGGGATCTACTGGATCGGACTCGCCTTTGCCCACGCCGTGCTCCTGCGCCAGCTCGATCACGGCGGCGCGATCCTCATCGACGTCCTGGTGGGAACGTTCCTCGGCGACACCGCCGCCTACCTAGGCGGGCGGGCGTTCGGCCGCCGCCCGCTCGCCACCTCGATCTCGCCCCACAAGACGGTCGAAGGGCTGTTCTGCGGGATGCTCATGGCCTTCGTCGCGGTCCTGGTGGCGGGTACTTTCCAGGCCGCCTGGTTGAGCACCCAGCACGCGCTCCTCCTCGGCCTCGGGGTGGCGGTCGCAGGCCCGGCAGGAGACCTGTTCGAGTCGCTGATCAAACGCGACGCCGGAGCCAAGGACACGGGAACCCTGTTCGGCGCCCACGGGGGTGCGTTGGACCGCCTGGACGGGGCGATCTTCACGGTTGTGGTCGGGTACTACATCTGGTTCGCACTGCACTAGAAGCAGCTGCCTACAATCCGCTCCCGGTGCCGCGCCGCCTCGTCATCCTCGGCTCAACGGGTTCGATCGGGACGCAGGCGCTGGACGTCGTCCAGCGCGCTGCTGATCTGAGCGTGGTCGCCCTGTCCGCCGACGCGGCGTGGGAGGAGCTGATAGGACAGGCGAGGCAGCATGGCGTCCGCCGGATCGCCCTCTCGGACCCCGACGCGGCGGCGCGGGCGAGCGAGGCGTGGACCGACGGCGAGGTGCTGAGCGGCGCGAACGGACTCGTCAAGCTGATCACCGAGAGCGACGCCGATCTCGTCCTCAACGGGATCGTCGGGTCGGCCGGGCTCGTGCCGAGCGTGGCGGCCCTCGGCGAGGGGATCGACCTCGCGCTTGCCAACAAGGAGTCGCTGGTCGTGGGAGGAGAGCTCGTGACCCAGCTCGCCGAGGCCACGGGGGCGGCGATCATCCCTGTCGACTCCGAGCACTCGGCGATCTACCAGCTGCTTGCCTCCGAGCCGCCCGGCACCGTCGACCGGCTCATCCTCACGGCCTCGGGGGGACCGTTCCGCGGGCGCACCGCGGCCGAGCTCGAGGACGTGACCGTCGAGCAGGCGCTCAACCATCCGACGTGGGCGATGGGGGGCAAGATCACCATCGACTCGGCGACGCTGATGAACAAGGGGCTCGAGCTCATCGAGGCCCACCACCTGTTCGGGACCCCGTACGAGCAGATCGACGTCGTCGTCCACCCGCAGTCGATCATCCACAGCCTGATCCAGCTCTGCGACGGCGTCACGCTCGCCCACCTCGGGTATCCCGACATGCGCGTCCCCATCGCCTACGCCCTCCACCATCCGGACCGCGTCGACGTGCCGGTGGCCGCTCTAGACCTCGTCTCCGTCGGCTCGCTGACCTTCGAGCCCGTCGACGAGGACACCTTCGCCTGCCTGCGGCATGCTCGCCAGGCGGCCCGCGCCGGCGGCACCGCGCCCTGCACGCTCAACGCGGCCAACGAAGTGGCCGTCCACGCCTTCCTCGCCGGGCGCCTGCGCTTTCTCGAGATCGCCAGCGTCATCGAGGAGACGTTGAGCGAGCTTCCCGCCGCCCCCGTGCACTCGTTCGACTCCCTCGCCGCCGCCGACGGCCGGGCGCGGCGGGTCGCGACCGAGCTCGTGAACGCGCGCACGTCCTCGGGTCCCGCCGGACGATTCTAAAGGCTCACTCGATAATCCCATAAAGCTGCTGTGCTCTGGTAGCGTCCGCAAAACGGCCAAGTGAGGTAGAGGTCTATGAGGGCGCGAGTAGTGATCGTGGTGCTGCTGGCGGTGGCGGCCGGCGTCTTTGGCATGTCTGCTGGTGCTCAAGCGAGCATCACCTGTCCTCCAGGCACGACGAATCCGGCGTACTGCACGAGCACTCCGGACTTCTGCGTCTATGTTGACTCGCCGGTCTTGCGGCTAACCAGCGGCCACGTGTTCGTGCAGATGCTCCCGGATCGCGGCCGCCAGAAAGGTAGCAAGAACCTCGTCTATGGATTGAGCCCGGTGTCCGCCTGGCATCCGTTCGGCGGCGCGGGCGAATTCCCTAACACCAACGCCACGCACGGTTGGGACTACAAGATCTGCTATCCAGTGAGCGTCCGGCGGTACAACAACATGGCGAACTTCATCAACCGCAGCCTCGCCCGTCCGCCGAACTACGACCTGCTGGACTCCAATTGCGTCATCTGGTCCGAGAACGTCGCCGGGGTGGGCGGGATCAGGCTGCCGTCGTCGATCAATCGCGCTGGGATCCCGGACCCCGCCGCGCTGGAGGACAACCTCATCAGCATCGGCGCTGGCAAGAAGTTCCGGGGCGGCACAGTGCGCAAGAACCCGGGCAGGGTCGCCCCCAACGGCGGCGCTGACCCCGTTTCGCGAATGCTCGACGCGAACTCCTACACAGGCCTCGAAGAATTCGCGCTTCGCGCCCCTGGGCGACTCGCTGCCGGACTCCACCTGCGCAACCATGAGCTGCACTTGCCCACGCGGTCGCTAGGGCTGAATCAGAGGGCGACGGTTGCCCTCACCGGGGTGAAACCCTCCAAGGCGATCATCGCGATGAGCTGGGGTGACGGCAGCGTGAGCCTTCAGCGTCCGAGCGCTAGCCACCGATACGGGCGTCCGGGTCGATACAGAATCACCATCGTCGTCGTCAAGAATTCGACGCTGTTCCGGGTGACTGGTTCGATCCTGGTTATGCGTGTCGCGCCGCCCCAGGCCTTCAGCTTCGTGGTGCCGCACGATGGACGGCAGTCGAACTTTCCGCGGCCCCCCGGGGCGCCGGTTGCCGACGACCTCCCCACGTCTTGATGCGGACAAGCGCGTAACGCCCCCCACAGGCGAGCAAACTGCCCGCCCGCACTCGTGCTCACGCTGGCGACCTCGGTCGCGCCCCGCAGCCCGCCACACCCGCCATGGCAAACTAGGCGCAATGACCTATCTGATCGCCATCGGCGGCATCGCCGCGCTCGTGATCCTCCACGAGTTCGGCCACTTCATCGTGGCCAAGGCGGTGGGGATGCGGGTGGAGCGCTTCTCGCTGTTCTTCGGTCCGATGCTCGTCAAGTTCCGGCGCGGTGAGACCGAGTACGGGATCGGCCCGATCCCGCTCGGGGGCTACGTGAAGATCACCGGGATGAATCCGAACGAGGAGATCCCGCCGGAGGTCGCGCCGCGTGCCTACTACCGCCAGCCTGTGTGGAAGCGGGTGGTGGTGATCCTCGCGGGGCCGGCGATGAACCTGCTCGTGGCGTTCGTGATCCTCACCGGGCTCGTGCTCTCCCGCGGGGTGCCGGTTGCCAGCCACCCTCAGCGGTTCGTGCTGCACGCGGTCATAAAGGGGTCTCCGGCGTCGAAATATCTCAAGGCCGGCGATCAGATCGTCGCCGTCGACGGCAAGCGGGGGCTGACGAGCGCCCAGATCGCGAGTTCGATCTCGAGCCACCAATGCGCGGGGACGGCGACTGCCCAGTGTAAGGCGACAACACCTGTGACCCTGGTCGTCCGTCGCCACGGCAGACTCGACCAGTTCGCCATCTATCCGCGCTACGACGCGAGCGTGAAGAAGACCCGGATCGGTATCAGTATGGGCTTGGCGATCACGACGCACCACTACGGCGTCGTCGGCGCTGCCGGCAAGGGCGTAAGCCTGATGTGGTACGTCACCCACGAGACGGTGAGCCGGGTCGTGCAGATCTTCAAGCCCCAGGATCGCAAGCAGTTGCACGGGATCGTAGGCGTCACCGATCTCGCCCACCAGGCTGTCGCCCTCGGCCCGGCCGCGGCGCTCGAGATCCTCGCTCTAATCTCGCTCTCACTGGCGATCATCAATCTGTTTCCCTTCCTGCCGCTCGACGGGGGACACGTGTTCTGGGCGCTGGCCGAGAAGGTCCGCGGCCGGCCGATCCCGTTCTCGGTCATGGAGCGCGCGGGCGTGGTCGGCTTCGCGCTCGTTGTCCTCATCGGCGTCATCGGCCTGAGCAACGACATCTCGAGCCTGACCGGCTCGGGCCTCAGCCTGCCCCGCTAGGTGTCGATGGCCGCTTCCAAGGCGCTTCGACGACTCGCCCCTGACCGCTGGCGCGACGATCCACGCCTCCGGGCGATCGCGCTCGCGGTGGGCCTGATCCCGCCCCGCACCATGCATTCGGCGGCCGAGGGGGCCGCGCTCGCGCGCCTCGCGGCCGGCGCGCGCCGGGTGGTCGAGCTCGGCGTCTACGAGGGCTCATCTGCCGTCGTCCTGTGCCGCGCGCTCGGCGCCGAGGGCGAGCTTCACCTCGTCGATCCGTTCATCGACGCCACCGGATGGGCGCTGCGGCCGGGAGCGAGAGCCAGTGCGACGGCGACACGGCTGGCCGTGCGCCGGGCGGCGCTCGGCGACGGCCCGAAAGTGCGCTGGTACCTGGAGCGCAGCCAGGACGTCGGCCGGAGCTGGAGCGGGGCGTCGGTCGACCTCGTGTTCATCGATGGCGACCACAGCCCGGAGGGGTGCCGGGAGGACTGGGAGGCGTGGCAGCACCACGTGAGCTCCGCCGGCGCCGTTGCCTTCCACGACGCCAGGGCCGGCCGCCCCGGCGGCGCGGGCAGCCCGGGCCCGACCAGCGTGGTCGACGACCTGTTCCGCGGCGCCGACTCGGCCTGGTCGATCGTCGAGGAGGTCGACTCCCTAGTGGTCGTCCGCCGCGCCGCGCCAGGATAGTCCTCCGCGACCGCGACGACCGCCGTGGTCGTCCGCCGCGTCGCGCCGGGGTAGTCCTCCGCGACCGCCACGCTGGCCACCCCCTAGTCGAGAGCCTTGCGGAACAAGCGCCGACCGAGTTCTGGATCGCAGCGCTGAACCGCATCTCCGATCCGCTCCGCTGCCCTCGGGAGGAATGGGCCGAGTTCGCTCGCGAGCGTTCGGCAGGCGTCCAGGAGCAGTCCGAGGACGCCTTCGAGCTGCTCGCTGGCGACCGGATTGCCGTCGCAGCGTGCCTTTGCCAGCTCCCAGGGACGTGTGTGTGAGATGAACCGGTTTGCCTCGACGACGATATTCCAGATGGCGGTCGTGGCCGAGCGGAAGTCGAATCGCTCAAGTGCGCGGTCGATGCTTCCAGGCGCCGAGCGAACCGCGCCGCGCAGCGCATCGCCTGCAGTCGGAGATACGGCGCTGGATGCTTCGGCGACGCGGGAGCGGCTGACCAGGGTGATCGTCCGGTTGATGAGATTGCCGAGATTGTCGGCGAGCTCGTTCGCTCGCGCTGCCAGCAGCTCGATGCGGAGGTCAGCGTCGCCGGAGCGCGGCACATCTCGAAGGAACCACCAACGGAGGGCTTCCGCGCCGTAGCGCTCAGTCAGCTCGACGGGATCGATCGCGCCGCCGAGCGATTTCGAGAGCTTGTTGCCGTTCGCGGTCAGGTAGTCGTGGACGAAGATCGCGCTTGGCAGCGGCTCTCCTGCCGCCAGAAGGAACGCTGGCCAGTAGACGCCGTGAAAGCGGATGATGCCCTTGCCGATCACGTGGACGCGCTCATCAGCCTCGCACCACCAGGCGCGATAGAGCTCACCGTCGGCACCGTAGCCAAGGGCGGTGATGTAGTTAGCGAGGGCATCGAACCAGACGTAGATCACCTGGCTAGGGTCATCGGGGACGCCGACGCCCCAACCGCGGGCACGCGTGACTGAGCGAGAGACGCTGAAGTCCGCCAGTCCACTGCGGACGAAGCTCAGAATCTCGTTGCGTCTGTGCCCAGGCTCGATTCGCAGGCGCCCGCTTTCGATCAGCTCAAGAATCGCCTGTTCGTAGCGGGATAGACGAAAGAACCAGTTGCGCTCAGCAACGAGCTCCGGAGCCTGCTGGTGTTCGGGACACAGGCCATGGACGAGCTCGGGGGCGGGGAGGAATGCCTCGCATCCGACGCAGTAGAGCCCCTCGTAGTCGCGCTGGTAGAGATCGCCCGCGGCAGCGCATGCGCGCCACAGGCGCTCGACGCCTCTCCGGTGGCGAGGATCGGTGCTTGTGCGGATGAAGTCGTTGTAGGAGAGCTGCAGCGGCTCCCGGAGGCTGGCGAACCGCTCCGCCTTCTCGTTCACGAACTCCGACACCGGCACCCCGGCCGCGTCAGCCGCCACGATGCTTGAGCGAGTTGTCGTCCGTACCGGTGAGGAAGCGGACGTGATCTCCGCGCAGCCGTCGATGCCGCGCGAGGACGTCGGCCTGCACGCACTCGAGCGCGAACCCGACGTGCGGGTCCCCGTTCACGTAGGGGATCGCGGTGGTGATGTAGAAGTGTCTCTGGCTCATCGCGGCTTTCCTATCTGACCCCTTGACCAGGGCCGCAGCGGATGAGCGTTCCGACCCCGATCAATCTGGGGTCGTATCGACGGTGGAGGACTAGCGCACGCCGACGGACCCTGAGAGCAGGGCCAACATCGAGACAAGGGTCGCGGGCGCGGTCACTGAGTCAACGATACCGCGAGCGCCGTCATGTGTCATGTCGCCTCAGCGGCCTGCTCATCAACGATGGTCGTGAAGGCTTTTTCCCCGATCCGACTTGCGCGGCGTGAGCGTGAGGGGGGATCTGAGGCTATAGTCAGCGGCGGGTCGAGCGCGCTTCCGGCCTGGGGTTCACAGATGCCACGTCGCGCTGTACCTCACTGAGCCGACGCGGTGACTGGCGCTCCTGCGAGACAGACGGAGATCCTATGCTCGATGTACCTGACGCCTCGGCTGTCTTCGTTGAGTCGATTCCTGAGACGTCCTTTGACGAGCGACTCGTGGCCGATATTTGGGCGATCGGCGCGCCAGCCGGTGAGGCCGAGCGCGTCCGCGATTCCGTTCCGCTGTGGTTCCACACCTTCGCGCTGTCGCCGGGGGTCTATACGCCGGGGATCGCGCGCGATCACGGGTACCGGTTGCCGGTGCTGGGCGCCGATCGGTTCGCGGGCCGCAGCGTTCTCGACGTCGGCGCCTTCGACGGCTTCTACAGCTTCGTGGCAGAAATGCGGGGTGCCCGGCGTGTGCTCGCGATCGATAACGAGCAGTACATCGACTGGGTGGAAGCCCGATTCGGCGTGACGCTCGAGGCCGGCGCCGGCTTCCGCGCGATCGCGAATCTGGCTCAGTCGCAGGTCGAATATCGCCGCATGGACGCGCTTGACGTGAGCGAGCTCGACGAGCATTTTGATGTCGCGCTCTGCTTCGGGATCCTTCATCGCGTGACGGACCCCGTCGCGATGCTGCGGGGTCTCTCCGAGTGTCTGCTGCCTGGTGGCGAGGTTCTGCTCGAGACCTACGGCGCGCGCCTCCCCGCGGACCTTCCCGCGCTCGAGGTGCACGCGCCCGGTGACGTGTACGCGCGCGATGACTTCGTCTATTGGGGTTTCACGCCGGAGAGTCTGCGCCGCTTGGGACGGATCGTTGGCCTGGGAGATGTCGAGGTCGTCGACGAAGTCGAGATCGACGGTCATCCCCGGATCCTTGCCGTGCTGCGCCAAACGGACTAACTGGCGCGCCGGGGTTAGCGACAATTACGCCGCTTGCTTTGACGGCACGAGCTCGCGCCGGAGCGCGCCCGGCCGATCTGTAGTGATGGCGTCGACCCCGAGCGACGCTGCCCAGGTTGCGAGCATCGGGTCGTTGATCGTTCCCGTGCTCACGCTGAGACCACCGGCGCGGAGCCTGTGGAGGAGCGCCGGATGGAGAAGGAAGTGCTCGATGCAGACGCCAGCAACCCCCGCCTTGCTCGCCCAGCCAAGCAGTGCTCCCGGCGCGTAGTCAGCCCAGATGATCAGGCGCGACCGTACCCCGCGTCGAGCTGCCTCCTCGCACGCACAGGTGTGGAACGAGAGCACCTCCAAGCGGCGGCTGGCGGTTTGCGCGGTCGCCACACGACACACCTGAGCGGCGGTCGCCCGAGCGAGCTCTGGATCGCCGTGAGCCTTGACCTCGATCTGCACGGGGAGATCGGCCGGCGTGCGCTCGAGCAGCTCCTCGAGCAGCATCGGCGTCTCGCGCGTCACCGCACCGTGCCGATCACGCAAATGGGAGTCGCGCAGTTCGCTCCACGCCGTCTGGTGCGCCCACCCGGACGACGTCGTGGCTCCAGTCAACCACGGGTCATGAAGCAAGACCAACCGCTTGTCGGCGGTGAGGCAGACGTCGGTCTCCAAGCCATCTACCGCCTCCCGCATTGTCGCGCTGAGCGCCGCTCGAGAGGAGTCAGGTCCCGCGTCGCGGCCAAGGCGGTGAGCGTATAGGGGCGGTATCCACACTCCTGCCACAGTGCCTCAGGGGCTACTAGCGGTTGTCACCGTCTCGTCAAGTAGCAGTGGCTATCCGGTGAACAACGGTCAGCCGCGGGGGTCGCGGCGGCCCCGCCGCCCCGCACCTCTACCCTCAATCCACCACCAGCCGCTCGGTCCCGAGCGCCACTCGGTCCCCGGGCCGCAGCGCGCAGCGCCCGACCCGGAGGCCGTTGACCTTGGTGCCGTTCGTCGAATCGAGATCGCGCAGCGTCCAGGCGCCGTCGTGGAAGCGCAGCCGGGCGTGGCGGCGGGAGACCGAGAGGTCGGAGAGCACGACATCGCAGGCGGGGTGGCGACCGAGGAGCAGCTCCTCTTGTGCGCCGCGCCAATCGAGCGCGAGCAGCTGCGGATCCTCGCGGACCTGACGGCCGGCGATCCTCCGCAGACCGAGTCCCGCCGCCTCGAGCGCGTTGGCGATCGTCGCCCGCCACACGTGCCGCGCGGTACGGCCGCTGAGGTCTCCGACGAGCCCGACGGGGTCGACGAGCCTGCTCCGGAACAGGAGGTCGAGCCGGTAGGCGAGGGTCTGCTCGCTGAGGAGACCGTCGGCGTAGGCCGCGTTCAGTGCGTGAGCGAGCCGCTGTCGCGAGGATCCCGGGAGCTGCACAAGACGAGTTTCCCGCGCGCGACTGGCGATGTCCACCCTGCCTACCCGAGCGTGGCCACGTGTCCGCTTAGGTGCGCGTTGATGATTGAGGTCTGCTGTCGAGTTGCTCGGGCGTTCGAACCACCCAAGGTACACCGCGCTAGGAGCGTGGCCCTCAACGCTGAAGGACAGCAGACCGATCGACAGACCCCGACCTTGATGTCGCAGGTTCTGGGGTCTGGCGATGCGCCAGGCTCCGTTACGAACTATTGCGGGTGGCAGATCGTCCGAGCACCGCGGGAGGGTCGAGCGCGTGTGCGCACTCGCGCGCTGTGTCAAGGAAGACGCGGAGGAACTCGCGGTCGTCGTCGCGGCGCCAGAGCATCAGCAGCGTCGCGGTCAATGGGTCGCCCTCGACGGGAATGAACGCTACGCCGGGATGCGCCATGTTGCTGAACGAGGCCATGTGCATGCCGACGCCCACGCCTGCGCCGATTAGGCTGAACATGGCAAACGGGTCGGGCGCCTCCTGAACCTGTATGGGATACAGCCCGCGCTTGTGAAACGTCGCCATCTGCCGGTCGATCAAGCCTGGGACGATGTCGTGAGCGAGAGCCACCAGGGGCTGGCTGGCGATGTCGGCGAGCGAGATCTGCTCGCGTTCGGCAAAGCGGTGATCCTCGGCGACGATCGCCACCATTGGTTCTTCCAGCAGAGGCTCGACGTGAATCGCCCGTCGTCCCATCAGCCATTGCGCGAACGCCAGAAAGAGAACGTCGAGTCGTCCCTTGTGGAGACCGTCCACCTGGCTCGTGGGCGGAGCCGTCGAGATGTCCAAACGCACCCCGGGAGCGCGAGCACGAAAGGCGCGAGCAAGAGCGGGAACGATGCTGTAATACGCCCAGAATGTGGAGCCGATAGAGATGTGCCCCAGCTCGCCACGCGCAGCTCGCCGACCATCGGCGACGGCACTCTCGGCTTGCTCGACCGCGAATCGAGCCCGTTCGTAGAAGACGCCGCCAGCCGCAGTGAGTTCGATTGGGCGGCGGTTACGGTCGACGAGCTCAGCACCGAGCTCCTGCTCAAGCCTGCGGATTTGCTGGCTGAGACTCGGCTGGGCCACTCGCAGTCGCTTCGCCGCCCGGCCGAAGCTGCGCTCCTCGGCGAGAACAAGAAACGAACGCATGTGACGTAGCTCGATGTCCATAGCTCCAGAACTATAATCTAGTGATGCTTTAATAGCTGGACATGCAGATCGTGTGGGGGTAAGGTCTCGCTCGTGTCCAGGCTGGGGAGTGGCGACAGGGTGCCGGTCGGCGCGAGCGTCCAGGTCGCGGTGAGGTCACTCGGGATCGGTGTCGCGCTAGTCGCTGCGCTCCCTGCGGTCGCGCGTGCCTACCTGGCGCCCGTCTCGGTTTCTCCGAATGTCCAGGTCGACACTCGGGGCCCGGACCCGAGCGTCGATTTCCGCTCGCCCGTGGTGGTGATCAACCCGACCAATCCCAAGAACGTGGTGGTCGTGTCGCGCAACGATCAGCCCGACTATTTCTGCCACGTCAACTATTCGTTCGATGGCGGAGCAACGTGGGCGGCTTCGACCGGTACCGGACCGACCTTCCCAGACCCGCCGATACCGGCCGGCAAGAGCGGTGGCACGTGCTGGTCGCCGGGGGTCGCCTTCGACGCTTCCGGGAACGTGTATGTCGTCGCGCAGGATCGCCCCAGCGGAGGCGGGTCCCCGCAGACGGTGATCGTGTGGAAATCGACAAACGGGGGGATGACGTTCGGCGCTCCGGTGACGATTCCGGCGAGCACGACGTCGGGCTTCTCGGTCCAGTCGGACATCGCAGTCGATACGAACCCGAGCAGCCCTCACTTCGGCCGCATCTATGTGAGCTGGCATGAATTTCCGAATAACCAGAACATCTACGTCCAACTCGTTCATTCCGACGATGGCGGTAGTACGTGGTCGGCGGCGACCAACCAAAAGCTTCCTGGGCTGACCGGGGTAACCGAGTCTCTCGCCGAGCTCGCGGTCGCGCCCGACGGTACGGTCTACGATCTCTTCAAGGGGGGGAGCCCGTTCGGTTCCGGCGGCACAAATTGCGCCGGAATCGGCTTTGGCACGATCCCACCCGGCGGCACCGACTGCCCGATCATGATCCTGCGTTCGAGTGACGGAGGGGTGAGCTTTGATGGCAACCCGGTCACCGTGGGTGTCGCCCACTACGCCGACGACGCTGTTGGTGAGGAGCCGTCAATTGTCGTGACGCCAAGCGGCACGATCCTCGTGGCGACGACAGCCCTTCCCAGCCCGCCCGCCGCCGGCTGCACGGCGAGCCTGCAGGCTGTCGTCTATCGCTCTACCGACAGAGGGCAGACGTGGAGCGCGCCGCAACAGCTCAACGACGCCTCGTGCTCCAGCGGCGACTCGCACCGAGATCCGCGGCTCAGCGTAGCGCCCAACGGGCGGATCGACGCGGCGTTCTATGACAATCGCTTCGATCCCAGCCACAACCGCTTCGACGTCGAGTACACCAACTCGACCGACGATGGCCTGACCTTTGGTCCCAACACCCGCGTGAGCGACACGAGCTTCGACGGGATGTTCCTTTTCACGCCCCTCGCGGCCGGTTTTCAGACCCGCGACTACGACACGGTCACCGGGCTCGTCTCGACGAACACCGGCGTGATTGCCGCCTGGGGCGATACCCGCAACAATCCCCTCAACTCGAGCGATGTGTTCTCGGCGCGTATCGGCCTGGTCGCGCCTCAGCAGGTTCCCGCCAACGTGTCAGCCCCGTCGATCTCGGGTTCGGCCGTGCAGGGCCAGGCGTTGACCGAGGCGCACGGTTCGTGGTCAAACAGCCCGACCGGCTATGCGTACCAGTGGCAGCGGTGCGATAGCGCCGGTGCTCACTGCGTCGCGATCACGGGCGCTGGTGCCCCGACGTACACGCTTACCGCGGCCGATGTCAAGTCGACGATCCGGGTGCAGGAGACCGCGAGCAACGGGGCCGGCGCGGGCGCCCCGGCGAGCTCATCGCAGACCGCGCTCGTGACGGCGCCGAGCCCACCCGTCGTCACGGGCTACAAGATCACGAACAGCGCGTTCGTGGTGGCCGCGGCTCGCACGCCGATCTTCGCCAGCGCCGCGGCAAAGACGCCTAAGCACAAGAAGGGGACTACGTTCCGCTACGCGCTCTCAGAGGCCGCGACGGTCAGGATCGTGATCTCTCAGCGGGTCTCGGGTCGGCTTAAGAAGGCCAAGGTCTGCGTAGCGCCAACCCGCAGGCTACGCAAGGCCAAGAAGTGCACGCGCATCATCAGCAAGGGGAGGCTCACGCGGACTAGTCACCAGGGCGCCAACGCGGTCGCGTTCTCCGGTCGAATCGGATCGAGGGCGCTCAAGCCCGGCAGCTATCAGGCCACGCTGATCGCCACCGACAGCGCACTTCGCACCTCCAGACCACAGACGATCGGGTTCACCGTCCTCGCACGCTGAGATCGGCGAGAGAGCTGTCGAGATGCTCTTGCGCGCTGCGGTCCGGATTACCTCTCGCTTCCTGGGGCTTCGTCATCAGGCGCCGGAACGACAACAGCCGCGGAGGACCCCGAACGTTCTCGCTGTAGTCGTCGCTTCCCTCGCGGCTGGCTTTTCGCTGTCTGTCCCCGCGCTGCTTTCACCCGCCGACGCGGCGGCCGAGCAGGCGTCCCAGCCAGGATCACCGGCTGCCGCCCAGCTAGACATAGGCGCGAACTTTAGCTGCGCAATCGTGACCGGCGGTCAGGTGCGGTGCTGGGGCTACGGCGGCGAGGGCGAACTCGGCTATCCAGGGGTGACGACGGTGGGCGCTACTGATACTCCGGCTTCGGCGGGGCCCGTAGATATCGGGTCGGGATACACGGCTACCGCGATCAGCTCCGGCGATTATCACACTTGCGTGATCCGTAACGATGGCAGCGTGCTCTGCTGGGGTTTTGGCGCCGACGGAAGGCTGGGCTACGGGAACACCGCGAACGTCGGGGCCACGGAGACGCCAGGGTCGGTGGGACCGGTTAACCTAGGCCCGGGGCACACAGCCAAGGCGATCAGCGCCGGAGGTGGGCACACATGCGCGATCCTTGATGACGGGAGCGTGCGGTGCTGGGGATTCGGATACTCCGGCCAACTCGGCGACGGCGGCAAGAGCACGCTCGGCGACACCCCTGCAACGACGCCCGACAAGCTAGGCCCGGTCGAC
>JALYZL010000247.1 GCA_030948875.1 Actinomycetota bacterium | reverse complement strand
CGAAGCCATTGGTGCGAGATGATCGGCCGAACCGCGACCGGAGGGAATCGTTATGTACGCCGTTATCGTTGACGTGTCGATCAGTGACGTGGAGCAGTCGCAGCGCGAACTGCGTGAGCAAGTTGTTCCAAGGGTCTCCAAGGCGCCTGGCTTCGTCTCGGGCGTTTGGATGGAACAAGGGGAAGGCAAGGGTCACTCGGTCATGGTCTTCGAGAACGAGGATGCGGCACACGAGGTGGCTCAGCACGTGCGCTCGACCGCGCCTTCGGCCGTCTCGATCGACCAGGTCAGCGTGCACGAGGTCGTAGCTCACGCGTGAAGGCAGCGCCACGCCATCGGCGCATTCCTCTCGGCCAACCTCATACCGCGCAGCACGAGCCGGTGATACGGCGGATTCAACTGGTCGTCGCAACGCTTGAGCTTGGAGGGTTGCGATGGGCAGATCAGCGGAGTGGGTGACGGAGATGACGGGTCGACCGGCGATGCGTTCGCCGGGGCGTCCGTCGGTGGCCTCTCGGGGGGATCGGGTGGTGTTTTGGCTGGCGATCGGCGACGGGATGACCACGACGCAGGCGGCCGAGCTCGCGGGGGTGTCGGAGCCGGTGGGCGTCCGGTGGTTTCGGGACGGTGGCGGGATGCCAACTGTCACGCTCGCGCCGCTGTCGGGGCGCTACTTGTCGTTTGCTGAGCGGGAGGAGATCGCGCTGCTCGCAGCGCAGGGTGTTGGGGTTCGGGAGATCGCCCGACGGATCGGGCGCTCACCGTCGACGATCTCTCGGGAGCTGCGCCGCAACGCAGCGACGCGTCACGGAAAGCTCGAGTACCGCGCGTCGGTGGCGCAGTGGAAGGCGGAGCTGATGGCCCGGCGGCCGAAGCCCGCGAAGCTCGCGATCGACCCGCGGTTGCGAGAGTATGTGCAGGAGCGGCTGTCGGGTCACATCCGACGGCCGGACGGAACGCCGGTGCCAGGGCCGGTGACGCGGCCGTGGAATGGGCGCAACAAGCCGCGCCGTCAGGACCGCCGGTGGGCGAGCGCGTGGAGCCCTGAGCAGATCTCCAACCGGCTGCGCGTGGAGTTCCCCGATGATGAATCGATGCGGATCTCTCACGAGGCGATCTACCAGGCGCTCTACGTCCAGGGCCGCGGAGCGCTCAAGCGAGAGCTCGTCGCATGCCTGCGGACGGGACGGGCGCTGCGGGTCCCGAGGGCCCGCACGCAGCGCGGCAAGAACTTCGTCACCGATGAGATCATGATCAGCGAGCGGCCCGCCGAAGCCGAGGACCGCGCCGTGCCCGGGCACTGGGAAGGCGATCTGATCCTCGGGACCGGCCACTCCGCGATCGGCACGCTGGTCGAACGCACGACCCGGTTCACGATGCTGCTGCACCTCCCACCGCCCGAGAACCGGCAGCCGAGGACCAAGAACGGTCCGCCGGTCACCGGGCACGGCGGCGAACAGGTCCGCGACGCGATCGCCGCGGCGATCACCACCCTGCCCGACCAGTTGCGCCGCTCGCTGACCTGGGACCAGGGCGCGGAGATGGCCCAGCACGCCACGCTTCGGATCGAGACCGGCCTAGACGTTTACTTCTGCGATCCGCAGAGCCCGTGGCAGCGAGGGTCCAACGAGAACACCAACGGGCTCCTTCGCCAGTACTTCCCACGAGGCACCGACCTCGCCCGACACACGGCCGAGGATCTCGCAGCCGTCGCCGTCGCCCTCAACGGCCGGCCCCGGAAAACGCTCGGGTGGCGCACCCCAGCCGAGGCCCTCAACGAGCACCTCGCGCGCGTGGCATGACCCCTCGGCGGCGCGCACGCAGCTATCGCCGCTCCGGCACTCGCTCCGCTCGCGCCTACGCAACGACAGCTGCGTGCACCGCATCCCTTACTGTCCAGTCACCTACACACTGTTGCGAGGACCGGTTGAGTCCGGGCAAGGACCGCTGCTCGGTTTGCTCAGCCCATGGACGCTCACCGCGTTAATCTCGTTCGTGATCTCCTTCTACGCTTCCGCCCGCAGCCTCCAGATCGGCCTCGCGATCGAGGTGATCGCGATCACGTCTGTAGCCGCCAACCTAGCCGCGATCCTCGGCGGCATCCTCGTCTTCGGCGAGCCCGTCGGGTCAGGCGCCGTCGGGATCATCGCCCGACTGTCCGCGTTCGGCCTCGTAATTGCGGGCGCCGCGCTCGTGCCCGCGCCATTACGTGCCACCGCTGATCCTCCCACCGAACAGACGGACGTCACCGGATAGAGACCAACTCCGATTCGCTGTCGCAGGTGCCACTCAGGCACCTACCTCTAGATCCAGACCAAAGCGATGAAACTCCGCATTCCTGCTTCTCGTCAAGCAGAACGGCGTCCCCCGACACCGCTCCTACCGCGGACGAGAACCAACCACCCCGCAGCCTGACCCCCACCGCTGCCCCTTTCGCCGTCATTGCGATCACGTCCGAGTCAAGGAGTCGCTGTTGCATCTGGTTCGTCGTGGCCAGGGTGGCCAGCGTCGCGAGGTCGGGATGGATCGCCGGGCGCGGTCTCAGCTTGAGCTGTGGATAGCCGGCGTCGATTGCCCGTCGGAGCGCTTTTCTGTGTGAAGCGCGGCGCGATGGCCGGTCGCCGGTGGGAGTCGGCACCGGCTCGCACGTAAATGGCGCGTACCGCAGCGAGCGCGGGTGTGCGGCGGCGTTTCGCGCTCGTCAACTCCGTCACGCGCACGCCGTTGAGATGGCGCACGAGGGAGTGCCGTTGGTCGTATCAAGCGCCAGCTCGGGAATGCGAACCTCGGAGTCACGACCAATTAGCCGCACGGGATCGACAGCTCGAAGATCATCCAGAAGGTTCACTCGCGACCGGCGCCCGTGATGCCAGCAACGCTGCCTTGCAATACAGCTCTAGCACCAAGACGGGCGGTCGGCGACGGTGCGACCGCCCGCTTTCCGCGCGTTAGGGTTCTGAGGGCCGGTGCGGGTGGCGTCTCGTGCGATGGTGAACGCGGGTGTCTGCCGCGTGCCCGTTCGGCGCCACGACGCAACCGGCCGGCGTCGGTCTGACGCGCATGCGACTTCAGTCGTGCCGGCTCGGTTTGGCATGCCCTCGTATGGTCCCCGCTGTCCGGCAGCCGCCCGCGTCGACGGGCTTCTGCTTTCGATCAGTGGCAGGCAAGCCATCAGCGAGCGTCGCCTGGCACCTGCTCATCGGCTCTGCGCGACACGAGTGGCCTGAGCGCGAC
>JALYZL010000160.1 GCA_030948875.1 Actinomycetota bacterium | reverse complement strand
GCCACGAGCAGGGAGATCGCCCTCGGCGGCGTTGTGGCACGTGCTGCCTGAGCCGGCCGACGCGGTCGCGACCGTCGTCACTCCGCACGGCGTCGCGGTCGCGCCCAGGCGCGTCGGGGCTCCCCTGCGGGTGGCCGACGGCGCGGACCCAGGACGCCGCCCGAGGCCGAGCCGGGTCGGACAAGACGAGCGACAAGGGGCTGCCGCTGGCGTCCGTTCGACCTCAATTGCGTAGCCTGGCGGTGGGAAAACGGCTATCGGGTCGAAGCTGGTCGAGAAACGCGACCGACCGTCACGTTTCTCGACCAGGCCACGTCGTGCACCTGCGCTTCGAGCCCGCCCGGGCCCGCGCCGAGTTGCGCACCCTGATGCGGGCGGGCCGGCTCGACGGCTTCATCCCCCACACCGCCTTCTGGGACTGGCCCGCGCCCTGGCGGCGAGCGCCGTTCTACGGCACGCACACGATGTTCGGATGCTCGGCCACGGCGACGATCCAGACGCCGCTGCTCGCCCTGGCCTTGGGGCTCGTGGCCGCGATGTCCCCCACGATCCCGGTTTCGCCACCGAGGCGTTGCCGGGCCTCCGCCTCCACTACGACTGGCTCGATCGCGAGCGTGATCGCGACCGTGACGGCCTGGTTACCATCATCCTCCCGGACGAGTCGGGACTTGACGACTCGCCCAAGTACGATGACGTGTTCGTTGGATGCGCCACGACCGGCCCGGGCACCTGTGGCTGGTCGAGCGCTACCGGCGCCTCGGATACGAAGCGGCCAAGATCGTCGAGCGCTACGACGAGCACGTCGAGGATGTCCTCGTGAATGTCTTTTGTGCCCTCTCGCTGCGCTCCTCTCCCGACTCGACGCCGAGCACGGCGGCGTGTACGCCGAGCGAGCGGCACGGACCGAGGCGGCGCTGCTCGAACGCTGCCTCGACGATCGCACAGGGCTGTTCCTCGACCTCGCTGGTCACGGCGAGCGCCCCGCGGCGATCTCCACCTGATCGTCGGCTCGCTCGCTCGCGCCGTCGCCCGCTACGGGTTCCGCGAGTACTACAACCCGCTCACCGGCCGGGGTCTTCGCCGCCCGTGACTTCGGCTTCTCGACGCTCCTCGTCGATCTCCTCGGGCGGGCGCAGACCGAACCGTCCGTTCCACCGCCGATGATGCACCCGTGAGCTGGAGGGAGACCACCGCTTCTGGGCACACCGCACAGGGCAACCGCGAGGTCGCAGTGATCGACCTCGGGTCGAACTCGTGGCGGCTCGTCGTCTACACGTACTCACCGGGAGCGTGGTGGAAGCGCACCGACGAGCTCTACGAGATCGTGCGCATCGGAGCCGGGCTGGCGGCCACGGGACGCCTCGGGCTCGAGGCGATCGAGCGCGGGCTGGAGACGCTGGCGGTGTTCGACCGCTTCTGCCGCGCTGGCGGCCTCGCGAGCTCCGACGTGCACGCGATCGCCACCAGCGCGATCCGCGACGCCAGCAACGGCGAGGAGTTCCTGGCCGCCGCGGAGGAGACGATGGGGACGGCGATCGAGGTGCTGTCGGCCGAGGACGAGGCGCGCTACGGCTACATCGCCGCCGTCAACACGACGACGATGACTGAGGGCGTGGTGCTCGACATCGGGGGCGGGAGCATGCAGCTCATCCGCGTCGAGGATCGCCAGGCAACCGCGCTGACCTCGTTCCCTCTCGGCGCGGTGCGGATCACCGAGCGCTTCCTCTCCGACGGCGGTCCGGCCAAGCGTAAGGACATCAGGCGAGTCCGAGCTTACGTGCTCGAAGCGCTCGACGGGCTGACCTGGCTCGGGCAATCCGGTCCCCGCCTCGTCGGCCTCGGCGGCGCCGTACGCAACCTCGCCGCCGCCGCCGGCCGGATCGCCGGGCAGGTCGATCTCGGCGTGCAGGGATTCGTCCTCTCCGCGGCCATGCTCGACGACCTCGTCCAGCGGCTGGCCGCGCTCCCGGCCGCTGAGCGCGGGAGCATCTCGGGAATCAAGCCGGGCCGGGCCGACATCATCCTCGGCGCCGCGCTCGTCCTCCAGGCCGTCGTCGAGCTCGGCGGCCTCGACGGCATCGAGGTCACCGAGGCGGGCCTGCGCGAGGGCTTGTTCCTCGGACGCACCCTGCTCGACCCCAGCGATCCGCTGTTCCCCGACGTGCGCGAGGCGGCCATCCGCAATCTCGCCGTCCAGTACGAGTCCGATCTCCCGCATGTCGAGCACGTCGCAGTGCTGTCGCTGCAGATGTTCGACTCGCTCGTCGAAGGGGGGCTGTTCGAGCCGCGGCCGGGGGAGCGAGAGCTCCTGTGGGCGGCGGCCATGCTCCATGACGTGGGGATGACGATCAACTACGACGACCACCACAAGCACTCCCGGTACCTGATCTTGAGCGCCGAGCTCCCGGGCTTCGATCCCCGCGAGCGCGCGCTCATCGCGCAGATGAGCCGCTACCACCGCAAGGGCACGCCCGAGCTCGGCGACATGGCCTCGCTCGCCCAGGAGGGCGACGAGGAGCTCCTCGAGCGGTGCGCGGTCATGCTGCGGCTGGCCGAGCACCTCGAGCGCGGCCGCGACCAGTCGGTGCACGAGGCGCGTCTGACCGCCAACGGGCACGGCGTCGACCTTCACCTCCGCGCCGAGGGCGACCTCACCCTCCCGCGCTGGAGCGTCGAGCGCTACGGCGACGGCGACGTCTTCGAACGCGTGTTCGGGCGGCGACTGCTGATCGGGTGAGGTCCCGGGGCCGGCGGGGACTGCGTGGTGCGCGTGGCGCGACCCACGGCGTACAGTTCAAGCAATGCTCTGGCTTCTCAGGCATGCCGATGCGGCGAGCGGCAGCCCGGACTCCGAACGCCTCCTCACCGAGCGGGGCGTGCGTCAGGCGCAGGCGGCAGGGCGGGCGCTCGAGCGTCTCGGCGTGCCGATCGACGTGTGCTTGACGAGCCCGAAGTTGCGCGCGCTCGAGACGGCGCGCCTGGCTGTCGAGCGGATCGGCGTCGAGGTGCGGGCCGAGCCTCGGCTCGCCGGCGAGCCCTTCGACGCCCACGATCTCACGGCCGGCCTCGGGAATGTGCTCCTCGTCGGGCATGACCCTTCCTTCTCGCTCACCCTCCACGACCTGACGGGAACCCAGGCGCGGATGCGCAAGGGCGGCCTGGCGGGCATCGAGAAGGGGGAGCTCCTCGTGCTCATGCGCCCGTCGGAGCTCGAGGCGATCGCGGAGGCAGCGGAGGTGCCTTCGTGACCGAGAAGGCGACCATCGCAGCGGCGGAGCGAGACGCGATCGACGAGCGGGAGCGCGCGTCGGAGGACGACGGCGCCGCGGCGGAGAAGGCCGAGCAGGCGAATCGAGGCGATCGCGATCTCGCTGACCATGCCCTGTTCACCAACCGCGAGCTGTCCTGGCTCGACTTCAACGACCGCGTGCTCCAGCTCGCCGAGGACGAGTCGCTGCTGCCGCTGTTCGAGCGGATGAAGTTCCTGGCCATCTTCACCACCAACCTCGACGAGTTCTTCATGGTCCGCGTGGCCGGCCTCCACGACCAGCTCGCAGCGCAGATCGACGCCCGCGGCCCCGACGGGCTCTCGGTGGCCCAGACCCTCGAGGGCATCGCCGAGCGGGTTCGCGCCCAGGATCTGCGCCACGCGCGGCAGTTCTCCGACCACATCGGCCCCGCCCTCGCCGAGCACGGCATCGTCATCGGCTCCTGCGAAGCGTCCGGCGCGTCGGACGAGACGCTGGCCAACCTCTTCCACGAGCAGATCTTCCCCGTCTTGACTCCGCTGGCGATCGGGCACGGGCGGCCGTTCCCCTACATCTCCAACCTGTCGCTGAGCCTCGTCGTGCGCCTGCGCGACCCGGACGCCGAGCAGGACGTGTTCGCGCGCGTGAAGGTGCCCAAAGAGGTGATTCCGCGCTTCGTGGAGGTCAGCGAGGGAACCTTCGTCCCCCTCGAGAACATCATCGCCAAGCACCTCGACGTCCTCTTCCCATCCATGGAGATCGTCAGCTACGACCTCTTCCGGGTCACCCGCGACGCCGACTTCACCGTCTCCGACGAAGCCGATGACCTGCTCCAGGCCGTGGAGGACGAGCTCCGCCGCCGGCGCTTCGGCGAGGTGGTGCGGCTCGAGGTCGACGCCGGGATCGACCCCGAGATGCGCGCGCATCTGATCGAATGGCTCGAGGTCGACGAGCGCGAGGTGTTCGACGTCGCGGGCCTGCTCGACCTCAGCGACCTGTGGCAGATCGACGGGATCAAGGAACATGGGGAGCTGCGCCTTCCGCCCTGGACCCCCGTCACCCATCCCGCCTTCTCGGCCAACGGCGGCGATGAGCCCGCCGACGTGTTCGCCGCCATGCGCGCAGGCGACATCCTCGTCCACTACCCCTACCACTCGTTTGCCAACAGCGTCGAGCTGTTCGTCAAGCAGGCGGTGGCCGATCCCAGCGTGCTCGCCATCAAGCTCACCGTGTACCGGACCTCGGACGACTCGTCGCTCGTCCCGTCGCTGATCGAGGCGGCCGAGAAGGGCAAGCAGGCCGTGTGCCTGGTCGAGCTCAAAGCGCGCTTCGACGAGCGCCGCAACATCCGCTGGTCGCGAGCGCTCGAAGAGGTAGGCGCCCATGTCGTCCACGGCATCCCCGGGCTCAAGGCGCACGCCAAGCTCCTGGTCGTGGTCCGTCGCGAGGGCCGCGGCGTTCGCAACTACGTGATGATCGGGACGGGCAACTTCCATGCCAAGAACGCGCGGCTGTACGAGGACTTCGGGTTCTTCACCGTCGACCGCGACATCGGCGACGACGCCGCCAACCTGTTCAACACATTGACCGGCTACGGGCGACCGCGCCGCATGCGCAAGGTCCTCGTCGCGCCGAGCTGGCTCCGCGAGCCGCTGCTCGCCGAGATCGACAAGACGATCGCCGCCCACGAGTCGGGCGTGTCCAGCCGGATCGCCATGAAGATGAACTCGCTCGTCGACGCCCAGTGCATCCAGGCGCTCTACCGCGCCTCGCAGGCGGGCGTCCCCATCGACCTGAACGTTCGCGGCATCTGCTGCCTGATCCCGGGAGTCCCGGGGGTGAGCGAGACGATCCGCGTCGTCTCGGTAGTCGGGCGCTTTCTCGAGCACTCGCGCATCTACTCGTTCCACCGCGGTGACGAGCACTGCTACTTCATCGGCTCGGCCGATCTCATGCCCCGGAACCTCGACACCCGCGTCGAGCTCCTCACCCCGATCGACAACGACGAGCTTCGCGCCGAGCTCGACGACACGCTCGAGCGGTGCCTGGCCGACGACACGTTCGCTTGGACGCTGGACGCCGACGGTGACTGGACTCGCCGCGACGGGCGGACCAGCAGCGTCCACGCCGAGCTGATGGAGAAGGCGCTCGCTCAGATCGCGGTCGCGTCCTCTTAGCAACGCGTCCTCTGCAGCCCGAGGACGCCGGTTGAGACGACGCTTCCCTTCGCCCACAGCCGCGTCGTCAGGCGAGGCCCCGCGGCGACGCTGAGCACCTCGATGCTATACCGGGAGAAGGTCGAGGCGAGCGCGCGCTCGATCGATCGCTGGTTGGCCGGCCACATCGCCGTGATCGCCGTGCCGGTCACGGACACGAAGTGGAACCGATGGCGGCGGTGGTCGTCGCGCAGCGCGAAGGTGACGACCACGTGCACCGTCTTCCCGGTCAGGGGGCCGGCCGTGTACTCATAGGCGAGGCGGATCGTGTACGTCCCGAACTCGCTGGCGCCGCAGTGCCTCGCGGAGTCGATCGCGGTGTAGGGACCGTGCGACACCGTGCGCATGACCTCCCAGCCAGGCTTGGAGGCGGCGGCGACGCCGGTGGCGGCATTGATCGCGACCACCACGAGCGCCAGCAGCCGCCGTGACCGGCGCACTCTCACAACCAGACCGTAGCGCAGGCGGTCGCCGCCCCCGCGCCACGACAAGCGTTCCCCGGAACCGGCAGACTGCGAGGCGGCCCATGCACAGCGAGCTCCTACTCGTGATCGTCGTCGGTGCCGCGCTCGCGTTCGATTTCACCAACGGCTTTCACGACACCGCGAACGTCGTCGCCGCCTCGATCTCGACGAAGGCGCTGTCGCCGCGGACGGCGGTGAGCATCGCCGCGGCGCTCAACTTCGCGGGCGCCTTCATCTCCCTCAAGGTGGCCGCCACGATCGGCTCGGGCATCTTCGCCACCGACCGCATAACCGAGACGATCGTCTTCGCTGGGCTCATCGGAGCGATCGCCTGGAACCTCGTGACCTGGTTCTTCGGCCTGCCGTCGAGCTCATCGCACGCCCTCATCGGCGGCGTGACCGGAGCCATGCTCGCCGCCGTCGGTGGCGGCGGCGTCCAAGGTCAGGCACTGATCCGCACCGTGGTGGCCCCCGCCTTGGTCGCGCCGATGCTGGCGTTCGTAGTCGCCGGGATCTCGATCGTGATCGTCTATCGCCTGGTCGGCCGACGCCGTCCCGGGATCGTGACCGACGGCTTTCGCCTCGGCCAGGTCGCGTCCACGGGCATGCTCTCGCTCGCGCACGGCACCAACGACGCGCAGAAGACGATGGGGGTGATCGCGCTCGCGCTCGTCGCCCACGGCAGCATCAGCATGAAGCACTTCTACGTCCCGACGTGGGTGATCGTCGCGGCGGCCTCGGTGATCGCGCTCGGCACCTATGCGGGCGGCTGGCGGATCATCCGCACGGTCGGTACGCGCATCATCAAGATGGACGTCGCCCAGGGCTTCACGGCCCAGGGCGCGGGCGCCGCGGTGATCCTCGCCTCCTCGCACTTCGGCTATCCGCTCTCGACCACCCACGTCATCTCGGGCGGGATCATGGGCGCCGGCGCGGCCAAGCGTCTCTCGGCGGTGCGGTGGGGCGTCGCCGGCAATATCGCGGCGGCCTGGATCCTCACCCTCCCGGCCGCCGGCCTCGCCGGCGCGGTCACCTACGGCGTCACCGACATCTTCGGCGCCGGCGCGCTCGGGCCGATCCTCATCACCATCCTCGCCCTCGGCGTGCTCGGCTCCGTACTCGTGCACCGCGGCCGCTCGCCCTATCCGGGCTCTCAAGCCCGCGTGCACGCATGATCGCGGCCACCACCATCCTCGACGCGCGGACGCTCGAGAAGGTCATCCTCTACGCGCTCATCGCCGGAGTCGGCGTCTCGGTTGTGTTCGCGCTCGGCGTATCGAGCGCCGCCGGCCTCGTCGATGCCGTCCGCCAGCGCCGGACCCTCGCCACCGCGCTGTGGGGCATCACCGCATTCCTGTGCCTGGCGGGATCGCTCGCGGCGGTTGTGCTCGGGGTGGTGGTGATAGCGGAGCGGTAGGGGCTGTGGGGGGCCCCGCCATTGTTGCCGCCCC
>JALYZL010000217.1 GCA_030948875.1 Actinomycetota bacterium | reverse complement strand
CGTGTCCGGAGGGGCGATGCGGCGCACGACGACGCGGTCGCCGTCGGCGGCGATCAGCGGACGCTCGGTCCGCAGCGTCCACAGGTCCCCTTTGAGCCTGACCGCGCGCGCCGGCGTGGCGCGGGTGCCGTGGTGGAGCTGCACGCGCTCGCGGTCGCGCATACCCTCTTCTAGCGCCAGCTGGATCTCGAGCCGGTGGGTGAGCGAGACGGCAGCGCCCGGGCCGGCGAGGACGTCGCCCCGCGACACGGCGCGGCGCTCGAGCCCGGCGAGGTTGACGGCCACGCGCTGTCCCGCCGCCGCCTCCTCGACCGCCCGGTCGTGGACCTGCACGCCACGTACCCGCGCCGTGCGCGAGCCGGGCAGCACGGTGACTCGCTCGCCGCGGCGAATCACCCCGGACCACAGGGTCCCCGTCACCACCGTCCCCGCTCCGCGGATGGTGAATACGCGATCGATGTGCAGCACGGCCGGCCGCGGATCGGCGAGCCGGCTCGGGGTCTGCGCCGCGGTGCGCTCGAGCGCGGTCGCGAGCTCGGGCAGGCCGGCGCCCGTCCTCGCCGAGCAGGCGATGATCGTCGCCTCCGGGACGAGGTCGGCCACCTCGGCCATGGCCAGCCCCGGATCGGCAAGATCGGACTTGGTGACCGCGACCACGCCGCGACGCACGTCAAGCGCCTCGAGGACCCGGAGGTGCTCGAGCGTCTGCGGCATCACCCCGTCGTCGGCGGCGACCACGAGCAGGAACAGGTCGATGCCGCTCGCGCCCGCCACCATCACCCGCAGAAGCCGCTCGTGCCCGGGCACATCGACGAGCGAGAGCACCCGGCCTCCTGGCAACGTCAGCGGCGCGAAGCCGAGAGCGATGGTGATCCCGCGCTCCTTCTCCTCGGGCAGCCGGTCGGTGTCGACCCCGGTGAGCGCCTGCACGAGCGCGGTCTTCCCGTGATCGATGTGTCCGGCGGTTCCGACGGTGAGCGGCGAGTCGGTGGCGTTCATCCCCGGGCCGGCGGTGCCGACCGGCAGCGCCGAGGGCCGCTGACCGCTCACCGAAGGACCGCGCGCACGGCCGTCGCCGCCTCAACGGCCTCGTCGTCGGTGAGCGTCCGCGGGTCGAGGAGCAGGCGATCGTGCTGGATTCGCCCGATCACGGCAGGCTCTCCATCGCGCAGCGCCGCGGCCAGCGCGTCGACCCCTGCGTCTCCGCCGTCGAGCGCGACGGCAGGCCCCTGGAGCTCGAGCAGCGGCAGCGCGCCGCCGCCTACGCGCGCCGTGCTCGCGACAATCTCTCCCCCCGTGGCCTCAGCGAGGGTGCGGGCGCGGCGCTCGAGCTCCTCCTCTGACGCAGTGAGCATCGCCAGCACCGGGAGCTCGCGGCGGGCGAGATCGGGATCGCGGTAGAGGGAGAGCGTCGCCTCCAGCGCGGCCAGCGACAGCTTGTCGATGCGCACCGCCCGGGCGAGGGGATGGCTCCGCGCAGCTTCGATCGCATCGCGGCGGCCGACGATCACGCCCGCCTGGGGACCGCCGAGGAGCTTGTCTGCGGAGAAGCAGACGAGCGCGGCGCCGGCGCGCACGGAGCGGCGGACCGGCGGCTCGTCGGCGAGGAGCTCGAGCTCGTCGGCGAGCACGCCCGAGCCGACGTCGTCGATCACCGGCACCCCCAGCGAGCACAGCTCCTCAATCTCCACCTGCTCGACGAAGCCCACCGTCCTGAAGTTCGACGCGTGCGCGCGCAGAAGGGCGCCGGTGTCCGGTCCGATCGCCGCTCGGTAGTCGCCCAACCGGGTGCGGTTGGTCGTCCCCACCTCGACGAGCCGCGCGCCGGCCTGGACCACAACCTCAGGAATCCTGAACCCGCCCCCGATCTCGATCAGCTGGCCGCGGGAGACGACGAGCTCGCGCCCACCCCCCGCCAGCGCCGCGGCGGCGAGGAGGACGGCAGCGGCACAGTTGTTGACGGCGAGCGCCCCCTCGGCGCCCGTGAGCTCGCCCAGGAGCCGCGCGACGTGATCGTGGCGCGACCCGCGGCTGCCGCTCGCAAGATCGAGCTCGAGGTTGGAGTAGCCGTGAGCCGCGCGGGTCACCGCCGCGCGAGCGACACCGGCGAGCGGGGCGCGGCCGAGGTTGGTGTGCACGACCACGCCGGTGGCGTTGAGCACGCGGCGCAGCGAGGGACGCAGGCGCCCGCTCGCCCGCGCCAGCAGGTCGACCTCCTCCTCGTCTCTGTCGCCGGCCAGGAGCTCGGCGCGGCGCTCGGCCAGGGTCGCCCGCGCCACCGATATCGCCAGGCGGTCGACCGACGGCAGGCGCCGGAGGGCGTCGTTCGCGTCGCCGCTCATCTCGAGATCACGGAGCGGCGAAGGAGTCGAACCTTCCCACCGTGGGGCTGCCACGGCTTGCCGGCTTTGAAGGCCGGTTGGGGCACCAGCCCCGGCCGCTCCATACGGCGACTATACGACCGAGATGGCACCCGGCTCACCGTCGAGCATGCGCCCAATCACGGCTCCCTCGAGCTCCCCGGCTCGCGCGGCGGGAAGCGAGACCAGCAGTCCACCCGAGGTCGCCGGATCGCACACCAGGCGCCGGTGGGCCTCGGAGACCCCGGGCGCGAAGGTGGCGAACGACTCGGCGTAGCCGCGATTGTTGCGTCCTCCCCCCGAGACCCCAGTGCCTTCGGCCAGGAGCTCGAGCGCGCCCTCGAGCGCCGGTACCTCCTCCGCGCGCACCTCGGCGGCGAGCCCGCTCTCGCGCGCCAGCCCATGCAGGTGGCCGAGCAAGCC
>JALYZL010000216.1 GCA_030948875.1 Actinomycetota bacterium | reverse complement strand
CCGCCGGCCCCTCCGAGCCCGCCGGCCCCTCCGAGCCCGCCGGCCCCTACGAGCCCGGGGCGTTAAAGTCCCGGCGATGCGAGCCAAGCCGCCCGAGACCTACGCGGAGAAGCTGGCCAAGCTCGAGACGCTCCGCCTCGACGCGACCAACGGCGCCTCCGCCGAGGCGGTCGAGAAGCAGCACGCGAAGGGCAAGTACACGGCGCGCGAGCGCGTGCTCAAGCTGCTCGACCCCGGCTCCTTCCAGGAGCTCGACGCCTTCGTGCGCCACCGCACCACCGACTTCCAGATGCAGAAGAACCGGCCTTGGGGCGACGCCGTGGTGACCGGCCACGGGACGATCGACGGCCGCCGCGTGTGCGTGTTCAGTCAGGACTTCACGGTTATCGGCGGCTCGCTCGGGGAGGCCATGGCCGAGAGGATGTGCAAGGTCATGGACCTCGCAGCCAAGATCGGCTGCCCGGTGATCGGCATCAACGACTCCGGCGGAGCCCGGATCCAGGAGGGGGTCGTCTCGCTCGGGGCCTACGGCGACGTCTTCTACCGCAACGTCCACTGCTCGGGCGTGATCCCCCAGATCAGCCTGATCATGGGCCCATGTGCCGGCGGCGCCGTCTATTCCCCGGCCATGACCGACTTCATCTTCATGGTCAAGGAGAGCTCGCACATGTTCATCACCGGCCCCGAGGTGATCAAGACGGTCACCGGCGAGGCGCCGACGTTCGAGGAGCTCGGCGGCGCGATGACCCACAACACCAAGTCCGGCGTCGCGCACTTCGCCTCCGAGGACGAGGACGCGTGCCTGGAGGACACCCGCTACCTGCTCTCCTTCCTGCCCCAGAACAACCTCGAGACCCCGCCGCGCGTGGCGCCCTCGGACGACCCGTTCCGGATCGACGAGGAGCTCGACCACGTCATTCCCGACAACCCCAACAAGCCCTACGACATGCGCGACGTGATCCGGCTGATCGTCGATGACGGCGAGTTCTTCGAGGTGCAGGAGCACCATGCGAAGAACATTGTGTGCGGATTTTCGCGACTGAACGGCTATGCCGTCGGCGTCGTCGGCAACCAGCCCGCTCAGCTCGCCGGCGTGCTCGACATCGAGGCTTCGGTCAAGGGCGCTCGCTTCGTCCGCACGTGCGACGCGTACAACATCCCGATCGTCACCTTCTGCGACGTGCCGGGGTTCCTGCCGGGCACGGTGCAGGAGTGGGGCGGGATCATTCGGCACGGGTCCAAGCTGCTCTACGCATTCTGCGAGGCGACCGTCCCCAAGATCACGGTCATCACGCGCAAGGCCTACGGCGGCGCCTACGTCGTCATGTCCTCCAAGCACCTCGGGGCGGACTTCAACTTCGCCTGGCCGACCGCAGAGGTCGCGGTCATGGGGCCCGAGGGCGCAGTCAACATCATGTACCGCCGCGACATCGCGAACTCGCCGACGCCCGACGATCGCCGCGAGAAGCTCATCGACGACTACCGCGCGCACTTCGCCAGTCCCTATGCGGCGGCCGAGCGCGGCTACATCGACGATGTCATCGTGCCGCACGAGACTCGCCCCAAGCTCATCGCCGCGCTGGCGACACTGCAGACCAAGCGCGAGCCCGGCCCGCGTCGCAAGCACGGCAACATCCCGCTCTGATCCGGCGGCGGGCGAGCGCCGCGCCCGTCCCGTCGGGCGTGCCGGCGGCCCTCGCCGCCGCCGGATTTCGACCGGGCACGCGAGTTCGAGGTCCACGGATTCCGGCTGACCCTCGAGTGCGCGAGCACGCCGACGGAGATCGTCGGTGTGCCGGGCGCGGTGCTCTTCCCGCTCGCTAGAGCTCGACCGTCTGGGCGGTGACCGCCCCGGCCCGCCACGCCGCGAGCACCGCCGCCGCGATCGCCAGATCCTGGATTGCCAGCCCCGTCGAGTCAAACAGGGTGACCGCCTCGGGTCCGGGGCGCCCGGTCGCCGCGCCGGCGAGCACGCCGCCGAGCTCCGTGACCAGATCGCGCGTGACCAGTCCCGCCTCGATGGCGCCGGTGAGCTCGCCACCGTGGGAGGCCTGCTCCCACTCGTCGCAGAACAGCGCGCACGACGCGACGGCGCCGACGGTCGCCTCGGCCTTGCCGTGGCCGTCGGCACCCAGCATGTTGAGGTGAAGGCCGGGGCGGAGGTCGCCGGCCTGCACTATCGGTTCGGCTCCCGGGGTGACACAGCACACGACGTCGTTGCGGAGCGCCGCGGACCTTCTGTCCGCGCGCCAGCCGAGTTCCTGTGCGAGCCCCTCCGCTGCCTCGAGTCGCGGGTCGTGGCACACGCCCGGGCCGTAGCCCGCGGCCGCCAGGCACCGAGCGGCCCACGCGCCGTGGAGCCCGCAACCGACGATGCCGACGGTTCTCGCG
>JALYZL010000181.1 GCA_030948875.1 Actinomycetota bacterium | reverse complement strand
CTTCGCCGAAAGGAGGGCACACGCGACGGCGTGCAAAACCGGCGGAATGCCTAGGCGCGCCGGCTCGCTGAATCGGACGTCAGAGCAACCGATGCGGTCGAATCCGCTTGGCCGCCCCCTTCACGCGTTTGCGAGAGCGAGCTGGCCAATCCGGCCACGGTGAAAGCAAGAGTCTCGGAGGGCTTAGCGGGAGCTGTCCAGCCTTACGCGGCATTGTCATCCTCGTCTGGCGGGATGCTCACCACGATCCGCTCGAGGGTCGACGCCCCGCTTTGGGAGCGAGCCGGCATCGTTGACGACCGGGGGTCGGGTGTATAGAGGGCGCGGCTTCGCATATCGTCCCTTCTAGCATCTCATGGAGGTCATCAGGACGGCACTTTTGAACGCGCCACCCCCGGCCGCCCGCGCAGGGGTATGGTGCAACGACCACCGAGGGGGGTCAAGGACATGAAGCCAGACGCAAGATTCACGCGTGAGATCGCGGACTTGCCCGGACACCGGCTCGAAGTTGGCGTCGCGACTTGGGATGAAGGCAACGAGATGCGGCTCTCGGTGCGTCATTACGTTCCCAACAAGAGCGGCAGGTTCGACCCCTACTCATCCGGGGAGGTTCCGATCGAGTTCATAGGACCGATGGCCGATCTGGTCCGGGAGTATCTACAACACAGGTGAGTCCCGCGAGGATGGAGAGTCTTAGGCAAGGCAAACGGCGTGGATCGTTGCGCGCATTGATCGCAGCCGCGCTGTGTCTTTGTCTGACCGCTTGCGGCAGCGCTGGACACAGCCCGACGAGCGGCGGTGTGGCCCGACAGCCGCAGACCACCTCTGCGGCCGTCTCCACAGACCCATATCGGCGCCAGATCGACGCGATGTGCGGGCAGGTCATGCCTGCGATACACGCCGCGGTGACGGATGCACGCCAAGTCATGAATGGCACCGCCAGTGGCGCCGATCTCGCTACGGTCGGCCTAGCCGTTCGAGACGTCGTATCGCTCGACCTGGCCTATGAACGAGTCACCGCCCCACGCCTTGGGTTAGATACCTACGCGCCCGTACCCCATTGGCTCGGCGCTGACCAGGCGTTCTATGCGTCGCTCGAATACTTCGTGGATCCGGCCAGTGGGCCCACCACGCCGGTTGCTGCTGCGGGCCACATCGTTCAACAGGCGCAGGTGGTCAGTGGATACGCCGCCCTAGCGCAGGTGCCGCACTGCGAGCCGGATGTGCCCGTGGGGTCGCGCACACAGAACTCCACCAGCCCCACGGCGCCTGCCTCCACGCAAGCGAGTGAGCCGCCCTCGACAACGCCTGCTCAGCCGCCCGCCGGCGCCCCCGCCGCACCTACCACGCCCGCCGGCGGGTCGGCCGGTTCGCTGGTTCCCGGAGCGAATCCAGCGCCGTTGGGTGTTCCGTCAATCGTCACCTACGGCTACAAGCCAAGCGCAGTCTGCACGACCAACCATGTGTGCGCGACCGACGTGCGCTGGACCAGCTGGGGAAGCTCCGCGATCGGACGCGGAGCTGACAAGACCTGCAACACCCAAATCCAAAACGGAGGTTGCTCACAGGCACGGATCACCATCACGTATGCGACGCCCGAACAGGTCTGCGGTGGCTACTACTACACGGCGTGGTCGTTCGTGATCTCGAACGGGTTCCCAGCTGGAAACAATGCGCTCAACCCCCAGTCGTGTGTGCCGCAGCACTGAAGCGGTCGTGAGCCAGCCCGCTCCACCGGGATACACAGCAAGGAGTCCGTCATTCCTCCGCGAGCGCGGAGACCGCACGCACGAGATGGCCTCTTTCGACGAGCGCCTGACAGACTGCGGCCGCCGTTGACCGAACCCTCGCGGCCGAGCAGAAGCGTCGAAACGCCGCTTCATGCATTCGGAGACGCCTCCTCCGAAACGACTGAAGCAGGGTCGACCGACGCGGCAACGGGCTCGGCGGCGCGGGGATGGAGCGATCGGACGCCGCGGACGGGACGGTCCAGCCGCGTCGTTAGCGAGCCTCATGCTGGTTGCAAGCAGAGGAGCGGGAGCGTCGGCGCCCTCGCCCAGACGGCCGGTCGTGGTGCAATCCGGCAGCCCAGCGCCGACAGACTCTCGAACCAGCTGCGCCGAAGGTTGGTCGCTGACGCTTTCACCTCGCATCGTTCGCACGGCTCCCTTGGTGCTTTCGCGTGGACTCGCCAGCCACGCCGCCCGGCACAGGGTCGAGGCCGCCGTGCCTGCCCCTCGCGCGTGTGATCGCGGAAGCCATCGCCGCTCACGTCATAGCGCTCCGGAACGAACCCAGGCGTCGCGCCAGGTGTAGGCCTGAGTAGCGCATTCGCGTCGCTGCCGGTGTCTGGCTCGATCGACGCCGACACCTTCTGTTTGCCAATTCCAGGGCGCGTCGATGCCGGTGTGCGCCCGGCCGCGCCGCGGGCGTTGGCAGCTCCACCGCTCAGCGGGTGGCGTTGTGGTGAGTCGAGCGCCTACGGGCAGTAGCATGTCGTTGGCTGAACCCCGGCTGCGCGGGTCGTGCTGGGCGTTGGACGCGGAGCGCATGGGTGCCGGTCGGACGGCGCTCGCGTTTCGAGGGCCGGCCGACGAGCCGGGCCCAGGCATGTGTCGTTTCTATGTCAAGGCACTTGTGCGGGTTAGTGTCAGAGTGTGGATATATGCACCTAAGCGAGTTTGATTTGCGGCAGCGGCTTGAGCACGCCGGGCTTGGGGAACATGGTGGACGCCCTTGTCGGGCTAGCGGCGACGTCGATCGGGCTGCGCACGCACGCTGTGCGCGAGCGGATGCTGATTCGCGCGGCCGCAACCGTCTGGGGTGTCGAGCGAGCGGTGGCCATCGCCAGCAGTTATCACAGGCTGGTCTTGCGTGAGGACGGCACGGTGATCGCGTGGGGTGAGAACCGCGCCGGCCAAGTTGGTGACGGGACGACGAAGCTGCATCGAAGTCCCGTCGCGGTGGCGCTCGCCGAGATCGTGGCTATCTGCGCTGGCGGTGAGCATAGCCTTGCGTTGACCGCGACTGGAGGTGTCGTGGCGTGGGGGAGCAACGACTTCGGCCAGCTCGGCGACGGTACGCGCACCGACCGCTTGACGCCGACGCCCGTCGCGGGGCTCGAACGCGATGTCGTCGCGATCGCTGCCGGAAACCGATGTAGCCTGGCGCTGCTGGCGAGCGGGTCGGTGCTCGCGTGGGGGCTCAACGTTGTGGGAGAGATCGGGGTTGATCACGCTCGTCTGACTCCCTGTCCGGTGCCAGGACTCGAACGCGAGATCGTCGCCGTCGCCGCCGGCGAGTACCACAACCTCGCGCTGACATCGGCCGGAGTCGTGCTCGCCTGGGGCATGTCGGATACCGCTGGCCTTGGGGTGTTCAGCTTCTTCGACGTCTCGCGCCCAGTACACCTTG
>JALYZL010000140.1 GCA_030948875.1 Actinomycetota bacterium | reverse complement strand
GAGGGGTTCGCCTGCGCCGTTCGCGCCGACGCCCCGCGGCGAGCCCGCCGCAAGCAGGCGGCGAGCGATACGACCGCCACCGGCCTCCCCGCGGCACCGGTCGCGTCAGGGGCGACGCCGCTGGACGCGAGCCCAGCCACGGAGGCGCGCGGCGCCGTGGATCTCGAACGTCGGCGTGACCAGCTCACGGCGCGCTTCGTCGAGCTTCAGTGGGACCTTGGCGGCCTCGTCTACGAGATGGCGATCCGCAACCGCATTCGCGTCGACATCCTCGTGCAGCGCGCCGCCGTGCTCCAGGACACCGACGCCGAGCTCGGCGAGGTCGAGCGGATCCTGCGCATGGAGCAGACGGGGACAGCGGGCACGTGCGCGTCCTGCGGGGCCCCGCACTCGAGCGGAGCGGGGTACTGCTGGCAGTGCGGTCAGCCGATCCTCGAGCAGGTCCCCAGCGAGTCGATCTTCGCGCCCTGAGGCGGGGCGCGACAGCGTTAGCCGAACCGGCCGGTCACGTAGTCCCGCGTCCGCGGGTCGGCCGGACGCATGAAGATCGTCTCCGTGTCGTCGTATTCGATCAGCGTTCCCACGCGGTTGTCATCGAGGCTGAAGAAGGCGGTGCGGTCGGCGGTGCGCGCGGCCTGCTGCATGTTGTGGGTGACGATGACGATCGTGTAGCGAGACTTGAGCTCGTGCATGAGTTCCTCGATCGACAGCGTGGAGATGGGGTCGAGCGCCGATGCCGGCTCGTCGAGGAGGAGCACGTCGGGCTCGATGGCGATCGCGCGCGCGATGCACAGCCGCTGCTGCTGCCCGCCCGAGAGCCCGAGCGCCGGGTCGTGCAGGCGGTCCTTGACCTCGTCCCACAGCGCGGCATCGCGCAGCGCGCGCTCGACGCGCTCGTCGATCCCGTCCTTCATGCCGAGGTTGCGGGGGGCCCAGGCGATGTTGTTGTAGATCGACTTGGGGAACGGGTTGGGCTTCTGGAACACCATTCCGATCCGCCGGCGCACCTCGACCCGGTTCACGCCGGTGCCGTACACGTCGTGACCGTGATACAGGACCTCGCCCTCGATCCGGAACCCCGACACCGAGTCATTCATCCGGTTGAGGCTGCGCAGGAAGGTGGTCTTGCCGCAGCCCGATGGCCCGATGAGCGCGGTGATCAGGTTGCGGTAGATCTTCATCGTGAACGGAGCGAGCGCTCGCTTGGCCCCGTAGGACACCGTTACATCGCGGACATCGAACACGGCAGGGCGGTTGATCGCCGCCGCCGACGCGCCGTTGCGTTCGGGCGGGGGCGCCGGCTGAGGCGTCGCGGCGCCCTTAATCCGCACCCGGCGGCTGACCACCTCGGTGCCGGCGTTCGCGCCACTGTCCCCGGAGGTCATAGGCCCAGTTTAGTGCGGTTGCGGGCCAGGAACATCCGCGCGCCGACGTTGGCGGCGAGGATCAGCGCCATTAGTACGAACGCGGTGCCCCAGGCCTGGCCGATCCCCGACGGTACCCCCGACTCCAGGTCGTTGAAGATCGTCAAGGGCATGGCCGACATGGCATGCAGCGGGTTTACATGCACGACGTTGCCGATGACGAGGCTGTCGAGGATGATCAGGGGCGCGGACTCGCCCGCGGCCCTGGCGGCGGCGAGAATCGTCGCCGTGACGATCCCGCCCAGGGCGGAGGGCAAGAGGACGCCGACCACGGAGCGCCAGCGGCTGACGCCGAGCGCATCCGCCGCCTCGCGCAGGCTGCCGGGGACGAGCAGGAGGACCTGATGGCTCGAGCGAGCGATCAGCGGCAGCATGATGATGGCCAGCGCGAGCGACGCGGCGTATCCCGACTCCGTGTGGGTCCCCAGCACGATCAGGCCGTAGATCATCAGCGCCACGATCACCGTGGGCAGTCCGTTCGTGAGATCGAGCGCCAGTCTGACCACGCGACCCGAGCGGCGTCCCGCGAACTCGATTAGGAAGATCGCCACCAGGACCCCCAACGGCATGGCGATTGCCGTCGCGACCGCGACGATGATCGCGCTCCCGACGATCGCGGGCGCGATCCCGCCCATTCCCGGGTTGACGAGATTCGGATCAGAGGTCAGGAAGTGGAAGCTCACCGCGCCGGCGCCCCGGCCGGCGACGGCAGCGATGACGAGGCCGAACACGGCGACGGCGAGCATGGCCGAGGCGGTCGCCCCCACGGTGAGCACGCGGCTCACCGCCGCGCGGCGGCGCAGGGTGCCCGACGCCGTGAGCGGAGCGGTCGGATCGAACCCGGCCCCTCCTGGAGGATCGTTGCTCACCGGAGCGCTCAGATCGGACGGCGCGCTCATCGGGCAAGCATCTCCTGGGTGCCGAGGCGGCTGGCGATCCCCTGCGCGAGCAGGTTGGTCAGCACGCCGATCACGAGCAGGATCAACGCTCCGTAGAAGAGCGAGTGGATATGTAGATCGTTGTCGGGGGTCGGGATCTCGTTGATGATGCGAGCCGCGAAGGTGTTGCCGGGTTCGAACACGGAGGCGTGAATGGTGCTCCCGCCACCGATCACCGCGGCCACGGCGACGGCCTCGCCGAGCGCGCGGCCCAGGCCCAGCAGGGCGGCCGCGATCACGCCGGAAGAGGTGGTGGGGAGGATCACCCCCCGGATGATCTCCCAGCGCGTGGCGCCAAGCGCCGCCGCGCCCTCCTGGAGCTCCCGGGGAACGGACAGGAAGAGGTCGCGGCTGAGCGAGGCCACGATCGGCACCACCATGATCGTCAGGACGAGCCCGGCGGTGAAGACCGACAGGCCGGTCGTCTCGGGAGGCCCGAAGATCGGGATGAAGCCGAAGGCGCTGTGCAGCCAGGGCTCGAAAGTCCGCTGCACGAAGGGAGCGAGCACGATTACTCCCCACAGGCCGAGGACGACGCTGGGGATGGCGGCGAGCATCTCGACCAAGGGTCCGATGACCGTGCGCACCCCGCGCGGCGCGAGCATGCTCAGGAAGAGCCCGATGGCGATCCCCAGCGGCGTCGCCAGAACCAGCGCGATCAGCGCGGTTACGAGCGTCCCGAAGAGCATCTCGCCGGCGCCGAAGCGCAAGAAGTTCGGCTGCCAAGTGCTGTGCCACACGAAGCCCAACCCGAAGCGCGAGATCGCCGGCGCCGCTCCGCTGATCACCTGGTAGATCACCTCGGCGATCACCACCACCGTGATCAGCCCGGCTACGGCGCAGAAGCCAAAGAGCACCCCGTCACCGATCCCCCGCCGCCCTCCGGGCTTGCGCGCGCGCGGGCGACCCCGCAGTCTAGCCGTGACCGACACGGCCGGGCACCCTAGACGAACCCATACCCACACGATCAGGCCGAAGCACCTTTTCACAGAATAATGAAATCGCAGTGACAAGTGAGTAACAAGTCGCGCCCGGCCGAGCCCCATGCTAAGGGCCCGCTCGAGAAGAGCGGTCACCGCGTTGCCGCGATCGACGCCTCGGCCGGGTCGTTATGAGCGGCGCATTCACTCCCTGAAAGGAACCTCACTTTGCACTGCAAGAGATTGGTTTGTCTGAGCGCCGCGGCCGTGGTCGCGAGCATGGCGACCGGCGCCACGGCCTCCGCCAGCGCCGCGACGCTGTCCGGTGCCGGTTCGACGCTGGTCCAGCCACTCGAAGCGCTGTGGAACTCGGGCTGGTCGACCGCGACGGGCAACTCCGCCAGCTATTCAGGCGTCGGATCGGGAACGGGAATCACGGACATCACCAAATCGCTCGTGGACTTCGGGGCGTCGGATGCGCCGCTCAACTCGGCTCAGCAGGCCGCTTGCCCGAACTGCGTCCAGATACCGTGGGCCCTATCGGCGACCGCCGTCGGCTTTCACCTCACCGGCATCACCAGCCTGCACCTCACGGGCACGGTGCTGGCCGAGATCTACCTCGGGCAGATCACGAAGTGGAACGACAAGGCGATCAAGAAGCTGAACAAGGGCATCAAGCTCCCGAACCGGAAGATCACTCCGATCTTCCGGAGCGACGGCTCAGGCGACACGTACGCCTTCACGAACTATCTCTCGCATGTCAGCAGCACGTGGTCGACCAAGGTCGGGACCGCGACCACGGTCAGCTTTCCAACCGGCGTCCAGGCGAAGGGCAACAGTGGGATGACCGCAGTCCTTGCCAACACCAACGGCGGCATCGCTTACATCGCCGCCTCGTACCTGATCCAGCAGGGTGGGCTCGGCGCCGTCGCGATTCAGAACGCGGCGGGCAAGTTCGAGTACCCGAACGTGCCGAACATCGCGAGCGCCGCAAGCTCCGTGACCTCGATACCGCCGAACAACGCGATCTCGATCGTCGACCCGCCGGCGAGCGCCACGATCGCCTACCCGATCTCTACGTTCACGTACGTGATCGTGCCTAACAACACGGCCAAGGCATCGCTGCTGCAGTCGTTTATCTCCTACGCGCTGACCACCGGCCAGGCGTTCGGCGCCAAGCTCGACTTCGCGCCGATCCCGTCGGCCGTCCTCAGCGCCGCCACCAACACCCTCAACTCACTGACCTAGTCAACGAGCTCACGGCCGCAGCCCCCGGTATGGCTGACCGCCATACCGGGGTTGGTCGGCTCGAGCGGAGACTCACCTTGAACCGCAAGAGGTTCGCTCGTCTCATCAGCATGTTGGCCGCGACGGCGAGCATGGCGAGCGGCCTGACGGCGAGCGCGATGGCGGCATCGCTCTCGGGCGCCGGCTCTACCCTCGTTGCCCCCTTGGAGGCGGACTGGAACACGGGCTGGCAGAGCGCGACCGGCGACTCCGTCAGCTACTCCGCGGTGGGGTCCTCGTCGGGGATCACCGAGGTCTCGCAGCGCTTGGTCGACTTCGGGGCCTCGGACGCGCCCCTCACGGCCGCGCAGCAGACTGCTTGCAACCACTGCGTGCAGATCCCCTGGGCGCTGTCGGCGACCGCCATCGGTTTTCACCTGAACGGCATCACCACCCTCAAGCTCTCGGGCAAGGTGCTCGCCGAGATCTACCTCGGCCAGAACACCAACTGGGACAACTCTCAGATCCGCTCCCTGAACCCGGGCGTCAAGATGCCCAACCGGAAGATCACCGTGGTCTTCCGCAGCGACGGCTCCGGGGACACGTACGCGTTCGCGCAATTCCTCTCCGCCGTCAGTCACACCTGGGCGACCAAGTTCAGCTACGGGACCATGGTGCCCTTCCCGACCGGGGTCGGCGGGAAAGGTAACGGCGGCGTCACCGCGATCCTCACCAACACCA
>JALYZL010000132.1 GCA_030948875.1 Actinomycetota bacterium | reverse complement strand
GCGCGAGTCCAGCCAGCCCGGCCGCGGCCGCCGCGGCGGCGAGGCCCCCGATCAGCGGCGCGTAGCCGTCGAGGAAAGGCTCCTCCTCGACCGCCACCTCGCAGCCGGCGTCGGACAGTCGCGCGGCGATCCAGCGCGCGGCCCGCTCCTCGGCCGGCGATCCCGCTCTCCGCTTGAGCGGCGCCAGCGCCTCGACGACCTCGCGCAGGGTGCCTACGGATTCAGTCGCGCCCGCGGTCCCGGGGGTCGAATCGATGTCCATGGTGTCCAATCTCGGTGGGGGGCCTCGTGGCAGGGTATGCAGGAAGTCGCGCCGACGGCTGGAACGGGAGGGTCAGTGGATCGTCTCGCTGCGCTCATCCTCACGCTGGCGGTGGGCGCGCTGGTGGCCTCCCAACCACCCGCCAACGCCGCTCTCGCCCACCACGTGGGCGACCTCGGCGCGGCGTTCGTCAGCCTCCTCATCTCGACGGTCATCGTCGTCGTGGTGCTGCTGGTGTTCGGAGATCCCGGTCGCCTGGCGGGAATCTCCGCGTTCCGACCCGAGCACGCGCTCGGGGGGATCGCCGGCGCCGCCGTCGTCGCCGTGTCGCTCGTCACCGTCCGCAGTCTCGGTGCCGGCGGGGTGACCGCCGTGCTGGTGGCCGGTCAGCTCATCGTCGCCCTGCTGCTCGATCGCTTCGGCGTGCTCGGGCTGCCACATGTCCAGCTCGACTGGGCGCGCGGGCTGGGCGTCGCCCTGATCATCGCCGGCGCCGTCCTGGTCACGACCCGGTGAGAGCCAAGCGCCAGCGTGGGCTCCTCCGGCTCAGAGCTCAGGCAAAACGCGACGATTTCAGGGAGCCTGCGTAGTCCGGCCCGCTAGGCGCGATCGCTTCTCGTGCTCCTCGATCGCTCCTTGTTCGACGACGCTTGCCGAGCTCTCGGGATGGACGCCGACGGGCCCGAGATCGTCTTCTCCCTTGGTCAAGAGCCGGCGGCGCTCGGCGCCCTCCTCGGCGCCAGCGTGCGCGAGGTCGTAGAGGCCCATGGCGTTCGCCGAGTGCTGATTGCTTCGAGCGGCCGAGCCGCCGAGGAGCACATGCTCGAGCTTCCGGTCGACCCCGCGCTCGAGACCGCGACCGTGTCGATGCCGCCCCTTGGGCTGACGCGCTCCACCCAGCTCGCCAAACGCTGCTTCGACGTCGTCGTCGCGGCCGTGATCATGATGCTCGTCGCGCCCGTCTTCGCCCTCATCGCCCTGCTTGTCAAGCTCGACTCGCCCGGTCCGGTCCTCTTCCGCCAGACCAGGGTGGGGCGCGGCGAACGCCCGTTCCAGGTGCTCAAGTTCCGGACCATGGTGCGGGACGCCGAGGCTCGCAAAGGCGGGCTCGAGGAGCTTAACGAACGCGACGGCCTGTTCAAGATCCGAGCGGATCCGCGGGTCACGTCGGTCGGTCACTGGCTGCGCCAGACCAACGTCGACGAGTTACCACAGCTCATCAACGTCCTGCGCGGTCAGATGAGCCTCGTCGGACCGCGGCCGCTGGTGCCCGACGAGGACGCGCGGATAGTTGGATGGCGCCGCCGCCGGCTCGCCGTCTCGCCAGGCATGACCGGCTCGTGGCAGGTCGCCACGCCGCGCGTCTCGCTCGACGAGATGGTGGTGATCGACCACCTATACACGGCGAACTGGTCGCTATGGAGGGACGTCAAGTGCATCGTCGGGACCGTCCCCTCGATGATCCTTCGCCGCGGTCTCTGAGCGCCTTCGTCCCGGGTTACGCCGGGGGTTAGGCCGGGCGCACGCGCTCGCGGCCGGCGGCGAACAGCTCGCCGATGGCCCGGCTGTAGTCGGCGACGGTTGCATCGGGCGCCTCGCCAATCTTCACGAGCGGAAGGCCGCGACCTTCCGCAGCGTCAGCGAGCCGCCGCGAGAACTCGGCGTAACCCTCGGCCCGCGCTGCCCAGTCCGGGACGATGAGACCGTCGAGGAGCCGCAACACCTCGTCAGGCTCAGTCGCGAGGGCGGCGTCGGGGGTGATGAGCAAGGCGAGCCAGCCATGCTCGTGGGCGGCGGCAACCAGGGTCTCGGGGACCATGGCCACGTCCTGGTCCCACGGGCCATAACGAGCCGAATCGACCGCCACGCACACTCCTACGACAGGCCGACTCACGTCGTGATCCTAGCGTGTGTGCACGCCATCGAGAACCAGGTCGTGGCGTTCGAGCGGCAGCACAGGTAGCCCGTCCGGGCCCAGCGATGGAGCACACATGCCGTATTCGGCGGGACCGAGGCTCTCGAACGCTTCCACCACGCTCGCGAGATAGGTGTTATCGATGACGGCGCGGCCAGCAGACCGTCCCGTCGTCAGGCGTCGACGGCCGGCGGGGGTGCCGACGTAGGTCCACACGCGGGCGGCTTTGTCCGGGATCTCGCAGAAGGCCGTGACATCTCGGCGCAGGTAATTGCGTTCTCGGTCATCGAGGGCATCGAGCTGCTCGCGCGTCACCGGCAGGCAGACGCCGTTCACCGAGTGCCCGCGCGTGGATCTCACGTCGAGAAAGGCGACATAGACGTCGGGGCGGTGGCCGCGCTCGTCGAGGTAGTACTTGTAGCCCGGGAGTGTGACGCGGTTGTTCATGGCCACGCCCCAGCAGCGCCGGAAGTCACGCAGATCGGTGACGAACCCCTCAGGGGCGAACGCGCGCGTCGGGGCGAGGTGACCCAGCGCCACCAGCGACCCGTAACCGAAGACGAACTCGCTCGGGGCCGGCAACGCGGCTATGCCTCGATCGGGACGTGCGCCGGCTGCTGTCTGACTCGGTCGAGCCAGGCGCGGATCGCCGGGAAGCGCTCGAGGTCGAGTCCCGCCTCGTCCGCCACGTGGGTGTAGGCGTAGAGCGCGATGTCGGCGATCGTGTAGCGCTCGCCGACAAGGAAGCTCCGGGACTCGAGGTGGTGCTCGAGCGCTGCCAGCGCCACTTCACCGCCACGTCGCTTGGCCTCGACCTCCTCCGGCGAAGGCGTCATCTCCGCCACGTGGAGCCAGAAGCGCAGGACGGCGATGTACGGCTCGTGGCTGTACTGCTCGAAGAACTGCCACTGCAGCACCTGCGCCCGCTCGAATGGATCCTCGGGGAGGTACTCCGTGCCCTCGGCGAGGTAGAAGATGATCGCGTTCGACTCCCCCAGCGAGCGCCCATCGTCGAACACCAGCGTCGGCACCCGCAGCGCCGGGTTCAGCTCGCCGAGGATCTCGGCCCGGTTCGAGCGGTCGACCACATCGAGTTCCCGGCGCTCGTAGTCGCGGCCGAGGTGGGCGAGCAGGAGCCTGACCTTGTAGCAGTTGCCTGACACGCCAGAGTCATAGAGCAGCAAGGGGGGCGGGCTCCTTTCCCGGGGAGGGGAGGAGATTAGTGGCGTGGGGGTGTCGGCCGGCCGGGTGGGGCTGGGCTCGGGCGCGTGGCTCGCGCTTTCTGATGGCCTCTGGTCCGGACCTCCGGACTGATGGACAGCGGTTCGGCGCCCTCGCGGCCGGTGCCGCGAACTGATGGCTTCTGGTCCGGACCCTCCGGACTGATGGACAGCGGTTCGGCGCGCCCGCGCTCGCGCCTTGACAAAAGACTTATTACGATATATCGTGATAGCACGTAAACAACTACAAGAGGAGAGTCAGATGACTACCTTCGATTCAACCTACGACTCGCCTTGGGGGCCCGGTAGAACGGCGCCCCGGGGCGAGCGCAAGCGGCGAGCCCGCTCGGGCGGACCGCGCTCGTGGCAGGCCATGCTCACCTCGCATCACCGTGGGGGTCCGCATGGCTTCGGCGGCCGGGGCGAGTTCGGCTTCGGCGGGCCAGGTCCCGGCTTCGGTGGCCCGTTCGGGCCCGGTGGCCGCGGACCGTTCGGGCGCGGCGGCGGTCGCCGCGCCCGGCGCGGCGATGTCCGGCTGGCCGCGCTCCTGCTCCTCGCCGAGGAGCCACGCAACGGCTACGCGATCATGCAGGAGCTCGAGCAGCGCTCGGGTGGCCTGTGGCGGCCGAGCCCAGGGTCGGTATACCCGGCCCTGTCGCAGCTCGAGGACGAGGGCCTGATCCGTTCGCGCGATGCGGACGGCGGCAAGGTGTTCGAGCTCACCGAAGCCGGCCAGGCGCAGGTCGCCGAGCGTCCGGAGGATGCCCCGGCGCCGTGGGACACGGTCGGCCAGGGCGGCCCCGACGGGGCGCGCGCCCTGATGGGGCAGATCCGCCAGCTCGCCGGTGCGAGCGCGCAGGTCGTGCAGACCGGGAGCAGCGAGCAGATCAAGAAGGCCACCGAGGTCCTCGACCAGGCGCGCCGCTCGATCTACCGGATCCTCGCCGATGGCGACGAGGGCGAGCAGCCCGAAGCCTAGGTTCGGACCGGTGGCGCCGGACGCCTCGAAAGGGG
>JALYZL010000144.1 GCA_030948875.1 Actinomycetota bacterium | reverse complement strand
CCGAGTCTTCACGCAATACAACGGCCCTTTCCCCGTGCAAGTCGAGATTGACGTTCCATCAAACTACGACGAGATCGCCGCGTACGAAGCCCAGATGGCGCAGGCTCAGACTTGGAAGGAAACGCATATCCAGATCCCCGAAAGTGGCTTTACCCAGACGCCCGACGGCACCTGGGTCGCCGAGGGGAAGAACGTCAACGGGCTCGACACGACAACCTGACCCGCTCCGAGCCGCTCGCCGGACTCCAACTCGCCCAACCCCCGGCGACGGTCTCCTCCGCGACACCGCTCACCCCGGCCAGCAGCGCCACCCCGCCCGGCCCGTACGCCTTGGCCTCACTCGCCGCCCACAACCGCCGCCGCCGCTCATCGCACTCAGGCCCGAAGAACCGCCACCGCTCAGCGACCTTCGCCCCCGCAACAGCATCGAGGACCCGACGACAACCTGTCCGGCTCCGACATGAGAATCCATTCTCCACGGCCGGCCGAGTCCCTTTACATAACGCCACGAAATCCCACACTTGTTGATCTGCGAGCCCTTAGCCGACTACCCCGTCAGCTTTCGTTCATCTCTTGCGCGCTACCGTATGGGCATGGCCAATCAAGAAGTCACATCACGCGAAGTCGTGCTCACCGACAGCGAGTGGAAGCAGCGGCTGACGCCCGAGCAGTACGACGTCCTGCGCCGTCACGGCACCGAGCGCCCCTTCACCGGCGAGTACGTCCACGTGAAGGACGACGGGACCTATCGCTGCGCCGGCTGCGGCGCCGAGCTGTTCAACTCCGACACCAAGTTCGACTCAGGCACGGGCTGGCCGAGCTTCTACGAGCCGGCGGTGGCAGCGGCCGTCGAGCTGAAGACGGACCGGAGCCTGTTCATGACGCGCACCGAAGCGCTATGCCGCAAGTGCGGCGGGCACCTCGGCCACGTGTTCGACGACGGCCCGGCCCCGACCGGCCAGCGTTTCTGCATCAACTCCGCCGCCCTCGAGCTCGATACCTCGGGTCCCACCGCCTCACAGCCTGACGACGCCTGACCGCGCCGCGCGCTCACCTTTACTCCGCCGCGTGCCGCCGTCGCTCTCTGACCTTCATGAAGATGAAGCCGGCGACGAGGACGACCCCCAGGGCGATCGCTCCGTAGATGCCCACCTTCGTGATCACGTTCTTCGCCGCCTGCCCGCCGTAGTAGACGACGAGCGCCACCGTTGTGGCCCAGGTGAGCCCGCCCAGGGCGTTCCAGAAGAAGAACCGGGGGAAGGTCATCTCGTTGATTCCGGCCATCCATGCCACTACTACCCGGGCGATCGAGACCCAGCGCCCAAAGAACACCGCTCTGCTCCCCCAGCGATTGAAGAAGCGATCGCCGACCTTGATCAGCCGCTGGCGGTGCTTCTCGAACGGCCCGGGCGCTTCCAGGACCTCTCGGCCGAGCTTGCGACCGATCGCGTAGCCGATGTTGTCGCCGACGATCGCGGCCGCTACGGCGATGACGATGACCAGCCAGATCTGGAGCTTGCCCGCGGCCGCGAGCCCAGCGGCCAGGACCAGCGCAGTCTCGCCGGGAACGGGAACGCCGAGCGACTCGACCCCCACGAGGGCGGGGAGGGCATAGCCGAGGCTGCCGGAGACGCTGATGATGGCGCCCAGGAGGATCATCCGCTGAAACTGGTCCGGCCTGGCGCTCCCGCCACGTTCTCGAGCACGGCGAGGAGCGAGAGGCCCGCTCGCAGCGTGTGCCCGCGCCCGAGCAGCGCGGCTTCTAGCCGCAGCGGGCGCTCGAGCATGCCGTTGAGCCAGTGGGGCCCGACGCGCAGCTCGGATACATGGTCGTTGTCGTTGCGAAGCCGGTAGCGCTGCGAGACCCGCACGGCCGCGGCCGCGGGCAGGAGCAGGCTGTTGAACGAGGTGATTCGGTCGACGCGCCAGGCGGCGTCGATCGCCGCCCGCCTGAGTGTCCGGCGCGTGTAGCGCCGGTAGTGGTGGTTGACCACGTCGTGAGTGGACCAGAGCGAAGGGTAGGCCGGGACGGTCACCAGCAGCCAGCCGCCCCGCTTGGTGACGCGCCGGAGCTCCCGGAGGGCGACGAGGTCGTCCGGCGTGTGCTCGAGGACATCCAGGCAGGTGACGAGATCAAAGCAGTCGTCCTCCCAGGGTAAGGACTCGACCCTGCCGACGTGCACCTCACCCAGATCGCGCTTGCGCGCGTGCTCGGCGGCCAGCTCGGAGAGCTCGATCCCCGACACCTCGCCGTAGGCGCGCAGATCCTCGAGCGTGCGCCCCGACCCGCAGCCGGCATCGAGCACCCGCGCGCCCGCGCGCAGCGGCAGCCGATCGAGCTCGGCGCGGATGATCCGTCGCCGGCCCCGATACCACCAATGGTGCTCGTCGGCCTCGAGCAACGCCCTGAGCTCACGTTCCTCCATGAGCGGATGCTGTCATTTAATTGACTCGGGCGGCCTCGGCGTCCTCGTCGCGCGCATGGACGGCCGGCAGGCGCAGGGTAAAGGTCGCCCCCGCGCCCGTCCCGCCCGCCCCGTCCGCCCCGTCCGACGGCGCATCCTCGAGCACGAGCTCTCCTCCCATCCGCTCCGCGAGCTCGCGCCCGATCGCCAGGCCGAGCCCGAATCCCGCCGAGCCACCGGTCTCGCGACCGCGGTGGAAGCGCTCGAAGATGAGCTCGCGTTCGTCGGGCGCCACGCCCGGACCCTGGTCGCAGACGCTCACCGCGACCGCGCCCTCGCCGTCGTGCAGCGTTACCCGGATCTCTGAACGTGGCGCGGTCATTTGCGCCGCGTTGTCGAGGAGGATGCGGAGGATCTGGGCCACGCTGCCCGGGTCCGCGAGCGCCCAGCACGCCCCCGCAGACTCCTCGAGCCGGGCGCTGAGCCCGCGCTCGGCGTTACCGGGCTCGAACTCGGCGAGCACGGCGCGGCTCAGCTCGCCGAGCTCCACCGGCTCGGAACGGAGCTCGACCTCGGCGTCGAGGCGGCTGAGGTCGAGCAGGTCGCCGGCGAGCCGGCCGAGGCGGCGCGACTGCGCTCGCGCCCGCGCGAGCAGGCGCCGCGCGTCGTCGAGATCCGGAGTGGGGTCGTGGAGGTCGTCGTCGAGGAGCTCGAGCATTCCGTGCAGTGACGCGAGCGGCGTGCGCAGCTCGTGCGAGGCGGTGGAAACGAACGCGCGGCGCGCCTCCTCCTGCTGGGCGACACGGCGCTGCATGATCGCGAACGTGCGGGTGAGATCGCCGACCTCGTCGCCGGCGCGGTCGACCGGGATCTCGATCGTGGGGCCGCCTTGCGCGAGCCGGATGGCGGCGTTGCGCAGGCGCTGCAGGCGCCGCAGGAGCGTGGCCGACAGGGGGATCCCGAGGATCAGGGTCAGGCCGATCCCCGCCAGCGCCGCGTAGAGGAAGGCCGTGCGGACCACGTCAACCGCTCCCCGGATCTCGGTGATCGGCCGGCTCGCGGCGAGGACGTAACTGGGGTTGCGGCTCGGGATCGGCACCGCGACCTCGGCGAAGTCGCTGTTCGTGCCCGAGCCGAAGCTCGTGATCGTGCGGCCGATCTGGAATGCCCTGGTGACGTAGCTGGTGTTGCTGATCGAGCCGCCCGTCGCGCTGGAGGCGATCAGGACCAGGGGATAGCTGTAGAGGCTGACCGTGCCTCCCACCCGTTCGGCAAGCGAATTGACGTTTTGGGCCGCCAGGTTGCTTGATGTCGTCGTCTCGCCGGCCGGCGCGGTGACGGTGGGCTTACCCGACGCGTTGGCGTCGACGATCTCCTCGGGCGTGAGCGCCTGGAACGTCCGCTCCTCGCCACTGATCTCCTGGACCAGCGTGCTCTGCGCCTCGTTGCGCAGCTGGCTCTCGAGCTTGGGGAGGAGCGCCAGCGCCGCCACCGCGAGCGTTGCCACGGTGCTGATGAGCAACGCGCCGACGATCCGGCCGCGCAGGCCGAGGGCACCGGGGCGTCTGAGCACTAGTGCACCACTACGGTCCCCGGAGGCGGTACCCGGCGCCGCGCACGGTAAGGATGTACCGCGGATTGTCGGGCTCGGGCTCGAGCTTCTCGCGAAGATGCCGGATGTGAACGTCGATGGCGCGGGGGTCGCGGTAGGCGCTGTCGCCCCAGATCGCGCGCAGGAGCTCCTGGCGATTGAGGAGGCGACCGGGGCCGGCCATCAGGGCGTCGAGGAGCTCGAACTCGGAGAAGGTGAGCCGCACCTGCTCGCCGTCCATCGTCACCTCGCGCTGAGCGCGGTCGAGCGCGATCGGCCCGACCACGAGCACCTCATCGCCCATCGCTCGCGTGCCGGCGCGACGGAGCACGGCGCGGATCCGGCTGCGCAGCTCCGCGAGGCCGAACGGCTTGGTCACGTAGTCGTCCGCGCCCGCCTCGAGACCGAGCACGGCGTCCGCCTCGGAGTCGAGGGCCGTGAGCATGATGATGGGCACCACGTTGCGCCGGCCGCGCAGCGTCCTGCATACCTCGTAGCCGTCGGGGCCGGGGCCGAGCGCCACATCGAGGAGAACCACGTCGAAGTGGTCGGTGCTGGCGCGATCGATGGCAGAGCGTCCATCAGCGACGGCCATGACCCGGTGCCCCTCGCGCGAGAACGAGCGTGTGAGCATCTCGCGCAGATCGGATTCGTCGTCGACGACGAGGATGCTGAGCGAGGGGTCGGCGGTGCGCGAGGCAGCGGGAAGCGGGCCGGCGCTTACAGGACGATCTGCGGGCATAAACGTGTCGATCGTAGCGGGAGGTGGCGACCCGACCGGCTGCACGCGCGTGCTAGCTCAGGCTCGTGTCGGGGGTCGGGGCCGCGCTCCCCCTGTGGTACGCGGTGAAGTAGTACCCCCGAAACGACGTCTGGCCGCCCACGATCGAGTACGTCCCGAGCGCTGAGGGGAGGTCTCGGAGATGCAGAAACGCCAAGGCGACCCGCGGACGCGGGTTCGTGGCGCGCGAGCCCAGCGAATGCAGGGCCTCGAGCACTCCGCTCATCGCCACGTAGCCGAAGATCCCCCTGGCCCACGGGACGCGGGTCCCGTAGGTGGCCGTGAAGTCGCTCGCGAACTGCGTGCCGGCACGCGGAAGCACGCCGGGCCGGAGCCCGGGAGCGCTCAGGTACGTGCTGTAGCGCGCCGTGGCGTTGGCCTGAGCCCAGGACGGCGCGTCGGTGATGGAGGCGGACGCCATCTTCTTGATCGTCCCGTCTGCCGCCGACAGCGCGTTCCAGAACGCGGCCACCGGGGGCGCGGGCGAGCCGGCGTAGAGCAGCGCGCCCGCCCTGGACTTCTTGATCGCCCGCACCAAGGCGCGGGTGTCGTCCCGCAGGTACTTCCCGAACGGGTCGACGACGCGGATTCCATAGTTCACCGCGTCATGGAGCACGGCGGCGGCGACGTCGCGGCCGTGCGTCGTCCGGTCCTCGACCAGGTAGATCCGCTTGACCCCGAGCTTGGCGAGCGCGGCCAGCTGAGCGTCGGCTTCGTCGGAGTCCCGGGGGACGACCCGGGCGAATGTCTTGCCCGCGAGACCCGTGGCCGTGTCTCCGGGGCTCACCTGGAGGATGCCCGCCGGGCCAAGGATGCTGATCGAAGTCGACGAAGAGCCCGGCGTGAGCTCGCCGATGTAGGCGACGGTGCTTTGATCGCCGGCGGCGGTCCGGGCGCTCTGCGCGACCAAGGTTGGACTCGACCCCGTGCCCGCAATGGCGTCGTCTAGTCGCCTGAGCACGACCTTGGAACCGCTGACCTGGCCGCCGGCCTGCGCGAGGGCGAGTTGCTCGCCGTTGAAGATGGCCTCGGCGTCGGCGGCGTAGGGACCCTCGAAGGGCAGGCTCGTGTAGATCGACAGCGTCGCCGAGCCGGTGTGGGCGTGTCGGCTATGGCCGCCGCAGCCGACCGCGCTCAGGGCGAGGCCGATGCACGTGACCGCGGCCGCCACAGATCTCCGTGGTCGCACAGGCAGCGGTGCTACGGGGCGGCGCCGCCGACGGGATCCGCGATCCGGACCCCGCCGCCGCGCACCTCGGCCGTCGTCTGGGGCACGGAGGCGGTGCGGGGCATGAGCCGGCCCGCCGCCGCGACCGACCACAGGATCGCGAGCCAGGTCGCGGTCGCGAGCCCGACGTGCACCCAGACCATCTCCGTCGGCAGGTGGAGCTCGTACTGGACGCTTCCCACCAGCCCCTGCGCGGCGATCAGCACTCCCAGCGTGGTCAGGGGCTCCATGACCGTGTCCCGCCCGCCCCGGCGGCGGTAGAGCAACCACACTGCGATCACCGCCACGCCGAGCAGCGCGGCCACCGTCCCGTGCTGCTCGATCACCCATTTCAGCGTATCCGGGCCCTTGAAGGTGAGTCGCTTGATGACCTGGCCCGTCCCTCCGCCCGAATGCGGACCCGCCGCCGTGCTCGCGGTGCCGGCGAAGATGGTCACGGCCCCGAGCGCGGCGAGCGCGCGCACCGACCACACGCCGAGCCGGTCGGTGGAGCGCGGACGCGCGCGCGGCTCGAACGTCGCCCGCCACGCGAGCGCCACCGCGAAGACAAGGATCACCATCGAGAGCAGGAAGTGCGACATCACGAATCCGGGCGCGAGGTGCTCGCGGACCGTGAACCCGCCGAGCACGGCCTGGGCGACGACGCCGAGGGGGAGGCACACGGCGAGCCAGGCGAGGTCACGCCGGAACGGGCGGCGGGTGAACGCGAGCACGGCGACGACGGCGCAGACCACGCCCACGAGCCCAGAGATCGCCCGGTTGCCGAACTCGATCAGCGCGTGCGTGTTCAGCGGTGGATAGACCTTGCCGTAGCACTTCGGCCACGTCGGGCAGCCGAGCCCGGACGCGCTCAAGCGAACCGCCGCGCCCGTGAGGACGATGACCGACAGCGCGGCGAGCGCGATGTAGGCGACGCGGCGAAACTGATCGGGCGTGACGGTGAGGCGACTGCGCATCGGCCTGGCAATGATGCCGGATGCGCGAGCCTGAGGCGCTGCGAACGGGCCAGCGCCTTGACCCGTGGGATCGGTCGAGTAGCCTCGCTGACGTGATTCACCCGTACGTCCGCGTCCGCCACGGCGCCGTGGGCGTCCTGCTGGCCGGCGTGTTGCTGATGGGCAGTGCTTCTGGACAAGCCGTCGGAATAGTCGCCCCAACCACAACTGTGTCGATCACGGGGTCCGCAGTCGACCAGCTCCGGCACGTTGTGATCTTTCGGTTCTCGGCGACCGGTCCCACGAGTGGGTTCAGGTGCGGCTTGGCGCCAAGCGACGCGCACGCGCTCATGTCGCGCTGCAGATCGCCGCTGTCTTACGGCAAGCTGCGCCCCGGCGTGTACAGGTTCACCGTGCGGGCCGTCGGTCGGGGAGGGGCCGAGTCAACGCCCGCGACAGGGACATTGACGGTTCCGATCGAGTTCTCGCGCTGCTGGGGAGCCGCCTCGCGTGACCCGGAGCACCGCTGTGACAACCCTGCGCTGAAGGACGTGGTGGTCCCGACGCCCGCCGACGCGCTGCTTGTCCCTGTTGGGTTCTGCAGCAGCGACCTTGGAAACGCGGCGGCGACCTCGATCTGCACCTTCGGCGCGGATCTTGCCCATGCGCGCAGAAGCATCGCGCTCATCGGAGACAGCCACTCGACCGCGCTGCGGCCGGCGATTGGGTATGTCGCGGCGGTCGAGCACTGGTACGGCCTCAATTACGAACACAACGGCTGCGGATTCTCTGAGGCAATCATGCGGGTGCCCGACGCGTACGCGAACACCTGCCAGGCATTTTCGCAAGACGCACTCGCCTGGCTTTGGCAGCATCCTGAGATATCGACAGTCGTGATCACCGGGGCGGATCAACGAGGATGGAGGACCTCAGCGGCGGTCGGATTCCGCCGGCTCTGGCGGGCGATTCCGCCCTGGGTGCACCGCATCTTCATCGTCCGCGATGTACCTCACGAGGTTCTCGGCGAGTCCGACTGCGTACAGCGCGCGCTTGCGCGCCACCAACCCGCGGGCCTGCTCTGCGCGGAGCCGCGGTCGAGGGTTCTAACCCGTGACTCCGAGGCCGCTGCGGTCGTGCACTCGGGCTCGCCGCGCGTACACCTGATCGACTTGACGCCGTTCTTCTGCGGCGCCCGGCGCTGTCTCCCCGTCGTTGGGGGCGCGCTGACGCTCACAGACTTGGTTCACATCTCGCCGGAGTACTCCCTGAGCCTCGGCCCCTACCTCGAGCGCAGTATCGACGCGGTCAGGTAGACCTACCCCGAGTACTCGAACGGCACCGAGGAGGCAATCTCCGCCAGGGTCGGCGCGCTCATGTCCCGGTCGGAGGCGATCAGCTCGGAGCCTTGGGGCCACTCGATCGCGACCTCGGGGTCGCTGTAGGCGAAGCCGCGCTCGAGCTCGGGGGCGTAGTAGGCCGAGGTCTTGTAGACGACGTCGGCCTCCTCGCTGAGCACGCAGAAGCCGTGCGCGAACCCGTCGGGACAGTAGAGCTGGTGGTGGTTGGCGTCGCTTAGCTCGAAGGCCTCCCACTCGCCGAAGGTCGGCGAGCCGCGCCGGACGTCGGCGAGCACGTCGAGAATCGCGCCGCGGGCGCAGCGCACGAGCTTGGCCATCCCCGGTTGGAAGTGCATGCCCCGCACGATTCCGCGCCGCGAGCGCGACTGGTTGTCCTGGACGAAGTCGTCGCCGATCCCCATTTCCGCCAAGGCGCTGCGGCGGAAGGTCTCGACGAAGAAGCCTCGGTTATCGCCGTGAACGGCTGGCTCGATGAGAATGGGGCCGGTCAAGCGGACGGGCAGCACCTGCATCAGGGTCGCCTGTGCAGGCTCTGGGCCTCAAGCAGCGCCAGATCGGCATCGACCATCATCCGGATGAGCTGCTCGAAGCTCACCTCGGGCTCCCAGCCGAGCTTGGCCTTCGCCTTGCTCGCGTCGCCGATTAGGTGCTCGACCTCGGCCGGGCGCAGGAACGAAGGGTCGATGACCACGTGGTCGTCGACCGAGATCCCCGCGTGCTCGAAGGCGATCTCCACGCAGTAGCGGACCGAGTGCGCCACCCCGGTGGCGATGACGTAGTCGTCGGGCTCGTCCTGCTGGAGCATCAGCCACATGGCGCGCACGTAATCCCCGGCGAAGCCCCAGTCGCGCTCGGCGTCGAGGTTGCCGAGCCGGAGCTCGTCGGCCAGCCCGAGCTTGATCGCCGCCGCGTGCCAGGTGATCTTGCGGGTGACGAACTCGAGCCCGCGTCGTGGCGAATTGTGGACGACGATCCCCCCGACGCCGGCGCAGAACACGCCGCTCTCGGTCTCGAGATCGAAGACGAACTCGTCGTCCCGGGCGGCGTCCTCGGCCTCGACGACCCTGCGCACTTCCGCCGGGTCGCGGCGTAGGTGCTGGCCCTTGGCGCCCACGCGGACGAGCGAGGGGAGGTTGAGCTGGTAATAAGTCTTGCCCGCCCGCTGCTCGGCGTACACCGACGCCGCCTGCCCTTCGAGGTGGTAGAGCCAGTACAGCCCCTGGGCGAGCACGGCGCTGTTCGTCTTGATCGATTGCCCGTTACCGCGCTTCAGCCCATCGCCGGCGTAGTATCCGTCGAGGAAGGCGCGGCGCGCCTCGGCGTCGCCGTTGAGGATGAGCGGCGGGACCTGCTTGTGGCCGGTCGGGGTGTAGAACTGCTCGTGGAGCCACCGGGCGGCCGCCGGCCTTCCGACCAGGCGTACGTGGTGGACGGAAGCCTCCGGGTTCCAGCCCGAGCGGCCGCTCCAGGAGCTGCCGCGCCCCAAGAAGAGCTTTGACCACAGGTGCACGATGCGAATACGAAGTCCCTCATCGTTGTTCGCAAAGTCCATACGGGCCCCCGGGTAGTCAACGCATCCGTCCGCGACCATCAGCCCGAGGAACTCGGCCATCTCCGGGCTGACGGCGGTCCAGTCCTGCGACTCGGGCATGGCGCCGGCCAAGGCTAGTCGCGTGCCCGCCTCCACCTCACAGGCCGGTAGCGTCTCACGGTCGGCGTCGAGCATCTGGTGGTGCGCGGTCACCTCGACGATCCCGGCGCGGGCCTCAATAGAAAGGAGCCTGTGATCGGGGTCGGTCCTCCGGCGCCGGGTCGCAGTGATCGCATTCACCGTCGCCCACGACGCACCGTCCCACACCTCGAGCAGGTCGTCCGGATGATGGTTCTGCGTGCTCGGACCATTTCGCCGTAACGGCAGCAGATCGGCTGCGGTTCGTACGGCCACAATCCCGTTTCGCCTAACAATCAAAGGCGTTCGGCCGGATATGCATTCGTGATTGAAAAGTATCCCGCTACTCGCGTGCAGCCCATAACTCTCGCGGTAGTTCACCGTGATGTGGTGCCCGTAGACCTTGGCCACGCCGTAGGGCGAGCGCGGATAGAACGGCGTCGTCTCCGTCTGGGGAACCTCGAGCACCTTGCCGAACATCTCGCTCGAGGACGCCTGGTAGAAGCGCGCCTCGGGGGAGGCCTCGCGCATCGCTTCGAGCATCCTCGTGACCCCGACTCCGGTGAACTCGGCGGTGAGGGTGGGCTGGATCCACGAAACGGCCACGAAGGACATCGCGGCAAGGTTGTAGATCTCGTTGGGCTTGGCGGCGCGCAGGGCGTCGACGAGCGAGCGGTGGTCGAGGAGATCGCCCTGGTGCAGGGTCACGCGGTCGCGGACCTGCTCGAGCCGATCGAACTTCTCGGTCGAGGCGCGGCGCACCATGCCGTGCACTTCATAGCCCTGGTCGAGCAGGAACTCGGCCAGGTAGGAGCCATCCTGGCCGGTGATGCCGGTGATCAGGGCGCGGGTCATGTCCGGGCCCAAGGCTACAAGTGACGGGCGCTCATCGTCGCTTGGCCGGATGCCCTACCGGGATGGGCGCCACCCGCCGCGACATCGGCAGTAGCGAATAGAATCGCGGCGGTGCAGGAGGCTTCGGACCACGCCAGGCCCATCGGCGCGGAGTTCACGGTCGACGAGGCCAGGCGGATCGCGACCCGGATCCGCCAGACGGTGATCGAGCAGTCCAAGCGGGCGAACGTGGGGCACATCGGCTCTGCCCTCTCGATCGCCGAGCTGCTGGCAGCGCTGTACGCCGGCCCCCTGTTCGGCAGCCAGCCGGACGATCCCGACCGGAATCGGCTTGTGCTCTCGAAGGGCCATGCCGCGCTCGCGCTGTACGGCGCGCTGGGCGCCTCGGGACGAATCAGCGACGAGCAGCTGGACAGCTTCTGCGCCGACGGCACCGAACTTGTCGGCCACCCCGAGCACCTGCTCGCGGCCGTCGACTTCTCCACCGGTTCGCTCGGGCACGGCCTCTCGCTGGCCACCGGCGCGGCGATGGGCGCGCGCCTCCAGGGTTCCTCGCGCCGCGTCTACGCGCTGCTGAGCGACGCTGAGTGCAACGAGGGCTCGACGTGGGAGGCCGCCATGTTCGCGGCCCACCACCGACTCGCGAACCTCACCGCGGTGATAGACGTCAACGGCCAGCAGGCGCTCGGCTACACCGAGGACGTGCTTGACCTCGAGCCCCTCGGCGAGCGCTGGCGCAGCTTCGGCTGGGACGTCCACGAGCTCGACGGGCACGACCTCCAGGCGCTGACGAGGACGCTCGCTTCCCGGCAGGCCGACGAAGCCCGGGCGCCCCACGTGATCCTCGCGCGGACCACGTTCGGGAAGGGAGTCTCGTTCATGGAAAGCCGGATCGAGTGGCACTATCTGCCGATGTCCGACGACGAATACCGGCTGGCGCGCAGCGAGCTCCAGGGGACCGCTGCGTGAGGCGCGAGCTGGTCGAGTCCCTGGTCCAGCTGGCCGCGGATGACGAGCGGATCGTGCTCCTCACCGGCGACCTCGGCTTCGCGGCACTCGAGCCGTTCACCGAGCGCTTTCCGGACCGCTTCTTCAACGCCGGCGTGGCCGAGCAGAACATGGTCGGGATGGCCACAGGCCTGGCCGAGGCCGGCTTCACGCCGTACGTGTACTCGATCTCGACCTTCGCTTCGATGCGGCCCTACGAGTTCATCCGCAACGGACCGGTCCTGCACGGGCTCCCGGTGCGCGTCGTGGGGATCGGCGAGGGCGTCGACTACGGGCACAACGGGATGACCCACTATGCGCTGGAGGACGTTGCGCTGATGCGGGTGCAGCCCGGCCTGACCATGGTGGTGCCGGGTTCCTCGGGTCAGGTCGGCGCGGTGCTGCGCGCCGTACAACCGCTTCCTGGCCCTGTGTACCTCAGGATCAGCAAACAGTCCGTGTCGGTGCCGGCACTCGACGGCCGCTTCGAGCTCGGCCGCGTCCAGCCGCTGACCGGCGGCGAGGACATCGCGATCGTCGCACTCGGCTCGATGTCCGAGCCGGCGCTCGTCGCCTCGGGGCTGTTGGCCGAGGCCGACGTGTCTGCCAGCGTCACCGTCGTCGCGAGCGTCAGCCCGCCGCCGGTGGATGACCTTGTCAACCTCCTCGCCAGCGTCCCACTGGCGATGTCGGTCGAGGCGCACTACATCACCGGCGGGCTCGGCTCCCTGATTGCCGAGGTGATCGCTGAGCAGGGCCTGGGAACGCGGCTCCTGCGCGCCGGCGTGCGGGGGATGCCGATGGGGATCTCGGGCGGCCGGGGTTACATGCACGAGCAGCTCGGCCTCAGTCCCGAGCGCCTGGCCGCTAGGGTCCTGACGGCGCTGGCCGTGCGACAGCCGTAGGGTCCTCCGCTCCTGCCCGATGAAGCTCTCCGCGGTCATCGCCTGCTATCGAGACGCCCCCGCGGTGCCGATCATGCACGAGCGCCTGATCGGGGTCTTCACCGAGATCGGCTGCGACTACGAGATCATCTTCGTCAACGACGGCTCTCCTGACGACGCGCGCGAGGTTCTCACCGAGCTCGCCGGGAGGGATTCTCATGTGGTGGTGATCAATCATGCCCGGGCGTTCGGCTCGCAGAGCGCCTTCACCTCCGGGATGCAGATAGCCACCGGGGACGCCGTGATCCTGCTCGACGGCGACCTCCAGGACCCGCCCGAGCTCATCGCCGAGTTCGTCAAGCACTGGCGGGAGGGCTACGACGTCGTGTACGGCGAGCGGGTGAAGCGCGAGGCCTCGCGGTTCATGCGCTTCGCCTATCGACGCTTCTATCGCGTCTTCAGGCGTCTCGCCTACGTCAACGTGCCGCTTGATGCAGGTGACTTTGGCTTGATCGACCGCCGCGTCGTCGACGCGATGAACTCGTTGCCGGAGAAGCACCGATTCATGCGCGGCCTGCGCGCGTGGGTCGGCTTCAAGCAGCTCGGAGTCCCCTACGTCCGGCCCGAGCGGATGTTCGGTAAGACGACCAACTCGCTGCGCAAGAACGTTGGCTGGGCCCGCCGGGCGATCGTCTCCTTCTCCTACGTCCCCCTCGACCTGATCACCCTCCTGGCGGCTACCGTGGTCGCGTTCTCGGCGCTGGCGCTGGTGATCGAGGTGGTGGTCCGGATCGTCGATCCATCGGTGGCGCCGAAGGGCTTGACCACGGTGATCGTGGTCGTCCTGTTCATCGGCGGGATCCAGCTTCTGTGCCTGGCGATCATCGGCGCCTACCTGGCGCACATGTATGAGGAAGTCAAGGGACGGCCATCGTTCATCGTCGAGTCGATCCTCAACCGGCCGACAGCGGAGCCTTCGCCGGGCCGGCCGTTCGACCGCGCCTCTGAGACCGCAGCCCAACCCACCGCCAAGCCGAAGCCTTCCCAGCAACCGCCGCCGGTCCCGCCGGCCGGCGAAGAGAGAGCCGCCTACCACCGATGACTCCGAGCCCCACCACGATGCTGGAGCACCTGCGGGCCACCCAATGTGCGATCTGCGGCACGCCGACCGCGAGCGAGGAGCTATATCCGGCGAACCTCGATCCGGAGGCGTTCACCCCCGCAGTGTTCTCGGCGCGGCGGCTCCCCGACGGAACGCACTACCGGATGGTGCGCTGCGGCCAGTGCGGCCTCGTGCGCTCGGATCCCGTTCTCGGCGCTGATGCGCTGGCGGAGCTTTATCGCGAATCGAGCTTCGACTACGGCGAAGAGCTCGAAGGGCTCCGCGCCACCTACGGCGCGGCGCTTGACCGGGCGGCCGGCCATCTCAGCTCACGCCAAGGCCTGCTCGACGTCGGCTGCGGCAGCGGGTTCGTACTTGAGGTGGCCCAGGAGCGCGGCTGGACCGACGTGCGTGGAGTCGAGCCGAGCGGCGATGCGATCGCCAAAGCCGCGCCTCCGGTCGCGCCCCTGATCGTCCAGGACATGATGCGCGCAGGTGTGTTCGACGACGGTTCGCTGTCGCTGGTGACGTTGTTCCAAGTGCTCGACCACATGCCCGATCCGGCCGGCCTGCTTCGAGATTGCCGCCGCATCCTGCGTCCCGGCGGGGCGATTCTCGCCTTCAATCACAACGTCACCGCGTGGTCCGCGCGGCTGCTCGGGGAACGCAGCCCGATCATCGACGTCGAGCACACGTTTCTCTATTCGCCGGAGACGATGCGCCGCCTGTTCTCCGAGGCGGGCTTCGACGTGCTCAGCGTTAGCCCCGTACGCAACACGTATTCGCTCGCCTACCTGACCCATCTCGTGCCGCTGCCGCGGGCGCTCAAGCAGTGGCTCATCCCGCGTCTGCGGGCGACCACGCTCGGACGACGTAAGCTGACTGTCCCACTCGGCAACCTCTGCCTGATCGCCCGCCGCGGGGCATGAAGGCGCTGGTCACGGGCGCCGGCGGCTTCATTGGGGCCAACCTCGTCCGGCACCTGCTGGCCGGCGGGCACGAACCCGTCGCCGTGGTCCGTCCGAGCGGGGATCCGTGGCGTCTGGCGGAGCTGGGCAACGATGCGCCGCGAGTGAAATTGGACCTTGGCGATCCTGAGGCGATCGAACGCGCCGTGCTCGCCCAGCGTCCCGAGGTGATCTTCCATCTCGCCGCGCACGGCGCCTACTCTTGGCAGCAGGATCTGGCGAAGATGCTGGCGGTCAATGTCCGGGCCGTCGACGTGCTGCTCGGGACGGCGAGGCAGCTCGGCGCCACGGTGATCAACGCCGGATCATCCTCGGAGTACGGCTATCAGGACCATCCTCCGCGGGAGGACCGGCTGGTCAGGCCAAACTCCCACTACGCGGTGACCAAGGTGGCGGCCACCTACCTCTGTCAGCTCGCGGCGGACAGGGACGGCGTGCGCACGATGACACTGCGACTGTACTCCGTCTATGGGCCCTGGGAGGAGCCGGAACGGCTGATACCGACGCTGGTCCGGCGCGCCGTCGCCGGGGGCTGGCCGCCGCTGGCGGGCCGCAACACGGCCCGTGACTTCGTGTGGGTCGAGGATGCCTGCGAGGCCTTCCTGCGCGCTGCGACAGCCGAGCCGCCCGAGCCGGGCGCCGTGTTCAACATCGCCAGCGGCACCCAGACGACACTCGAAGAGCTCGTGACCGTGGCGAGCAGCACCTTCGGAGTCGACCGCGAGCCCGAGTGGGGCACGATGGCGCAGCGCGCCTGGGACACCTCGGTCTGGGTCGGGGATCCGACATCCGCCGCCGAGCAGCTGCACTGGCGCGCCCGAACCTCGCTCGGCGCAGGTCTCGCCCGGATGGGCGCGTGGTTGGCCGAGCATCCCGAGCTCGAGGCCCGCTACGGATGAGACGCCGCGGCGCGGATCCCGAAAACCTCGCGCTTCGCGAGGGCGAGCGCTGGAAACCACCGATCTTCGCACCGCTGGACGGCCGCCGTGCCCGGCTGATGGCGGTCGTGCGGAGGTTCTTCGACCTGCAGGCCGGATCGTTGTGGCTGCACCTCGCGCCGGTGCTCTCGCGAGCGATGGGCACTGTGGTCGACGTTGGCTGCGGAGCACAGCCGTACCGCGGTCTGTTGCCCGAGGGCACCCGGTACATCGGACTTGACATCGAGCAGGCGCTCGAGCGCTTCGGCTACGAGCTAGCAGGCGCGCGGGCGATCTCCAGCGATGGCAGGTGGCCGCTCGAGGATGGCGAGGCCGATCTCGTGCTGGCCACCGAGACGCTCGAGCACGTGCCCGAGCCGGTGGCCTTCCTCGAGCGGGCGTTCCGGGCGCTGCGCCCCGGAGGCAGAGTGATCATCACTACTCCATTCGCAGCGCGCTGGCACTACATCCCGCACGACTACTGGCGCTTCACGCCGAGCAGCCTGCGGCTCCTGCTGAAACGAGCCGGGTTCGAGGATGTCGTCGTGTACGGTCGCGGGAACGAGACGACCGTAGCCTGTTACAAGGTGCTCGCGCTGCTGCTGCCGCGTGTCCTGCCCCAGGAAGCGGATGGGACGCCCCGCCTCCGTCCGCTCGGGCTGCTGCTGCTCCCGCTGATCCTGCCGCTGACGGTGGTAGCAAATTGCTCGCTCCGCTCGCCCGCTGGGGACGACTGCCTCGGCTACACCACGTTCGCGCGGCGGCCGTCAGCTCACTAACGGGGGAGGAATGGGGCGATCCCGATGCCGGAGATGACCGGCGTGCCGTAATGCACGGCGAGCTGTCGCGCATCGCCCGGCGCGTAGCGGGCGGTGGCGCCCGAGGTGAACTGGATCGTGTGTGGACCCGGGGGCAGCTCGAACGAGAACGAGATCGCTCTAGGTCGGTTGGTGATCACGAAGTGCTTGACGACGCCTCCGGGGGCGAGCACGGTGAGGGTGAAGCGACCCTTGCCCAGCGTCTGCACGTCCGAGAAGAACTCCGCCCGCCGGGTCACGGGCAGCTGATTGTCGGCGATCGCCACCGCGGCGTCGAGCGACCAGCGAGACCCGTCCGGCTCCGGTGTGTAGAAGCCGTTGCCCCACGTCACCCCCAGCGGGTGGAGGATCGCGGTGCGAAGCCCGGAGAGCTCCGCCGCCGAGGCCTCGGTCCGCAGTCGCTGCGCGTAGGCGCGCAGGTCGAAGAACGAGAACCGACCGTCGGGGCTGTTCATCGGTGGCGCGCCCAGCAGCGACTGAGCCTCGCCGATGATCTGCGCGCCTCCGTCCTGGTAGCCGTAGTGATCGATCCACAGACCCCGGAAGCCGGACGCGATCAACCCGTCCACCAGGGTGGGCACAGGCAACGAGACGGTCTGGCCGTCCCAGTCAGCCGGCCGGCCTTCCATCACCGGGTAGCTCCACTCGAGATCGGTCGAGTGGATGTAGCCGCGTAGCGGGTCGTAGTCGTTCATGTTGTTGATCGGCAACACCTCCGGGAAGGGCATGTAGGGAAGCTGGAACACCGACGAGCCGGGCGGCAGAACGCGCTGGATCGCGCTGACGAACAAGCTGTCACTTCCCCACGTCGAGCTGTATGCCGGGTAGGGGGGGATCGCCTGGGTCGAGGATCCGTCGAAAATGCCGACGACCAGGAGAGCCGCCAATCCGGCGAGCGCCCACAGCCGGCGGCCGCGCAGCCAGCGACCGGCGATCACGTCGAGCCCGATCGCGACGGTGGCCAGCGCAAAGAAGTCGATGAAGATAGAGATGCGAGCCCAGCCGCGTATCTGCGGGGTGATCAGGTAGCCGATGAGCGCCGAGATGCCCCCCAGCGTCCCCAACAAGAAGGCAACGATGGCGGCGAAGGCAAGCTGTCGCTGGCGCGTGCGCGGCGGCCCTCCGCCCCCGGCGCCGACGACCGCGCCGATGCCGATCACGAACATCCACGCCAGGCCGATCACGCCGACGATCCCCAGCGACTGCTGGGCATCCTCGCTGGGCACCGGGTTGGTGGTGTCATACGTGTGGCGCAGCGAAGCGAGCGCGCCGATTCGGTGACCCGGCACCGGAAGGGCCATCTCGGCGAGCTTCAGCGCGAAGATCTCGCTCTCCTGCGGGAGCCGATGCGCGGCAAGCGGGTTGGTGCCGTGTTCGTGGCGGTAGATCGCCGTCGGCAGATCGTTGATGAATACGACGGCCCCGATGGCGATGATGATCGCCGCCGCCTGGGCCGGTGCGACCACGCTGCGCAGCCGAACGCCGGTCGCCAGACCGGCAGCGATCAGGATGATGATCGCGAAGACGGCGTAGTAGACCCCGCAGGACCCGATGACCACACACAGCAGGAGGATGAACAGGTTCCGCCAGCGCAGCAGCGAACGCCAAGCGGACGGGCGCAAGCTCCCCATGAACAGCCGTCTTCCGTCGAGGATCGAGATGATCATGTAGGTGGCCAGCGGGATGCTGATGTACTGCGAGAGCAGTAGGTGGGCCTCGCCACGGAACAGGTGGACGGGCGAATCAGCGAAGAGGATCGCCGCGACGACCGAACTTGCGACCGAGACCTTCATCCAGCGCAGCACGGCGTATCCAGCGATCGCCTCCGCCGGGAAGGTGAGCAGGAAGAAGATGTTCATCGCCCGCGCCGGGTCGCTCGTCACCCGGCCGATCAGCCACATCGCCACGAAGTTGAGGTTGTCGGT
>JALYZL010000072.1 GCA_030948875.1 Actinomycetota bacterium | reverse complement strand
CGGGAAGCGGTCAGGCTCCGCGAACTCGCCGACCAACCGCCACGGTTCTGAAGAAGCAACTCGCCAGCAGCAAGCCGAGCCACAGCACCAGCCGCCGACTGCTTCATCGTCGCGGTCACTCATGGGCTTCGCGCTGGCGCCCGCTTTCGCTCGTGCGCGGAAAACGGTCACGCAGGGAGCGAGCGCCCGGCGGTCATCTCGCGCGTCCCCCCACGGCGTCGACGTGAGCCCTTTGCGGACAAGACGGGTCACGCCCGCTCGGTCGGGCGCGGACTCATTTGGCACAAGGCACGGCGCTCAGCGCGGACCGATTCGAGCGAGCTCGCGCGATCCTGTTGAACGCTCGGCCACACTCGCTTTCATCTGGCGCTGCCAGCGAGGCTCACTTGCGAGTTCGCGTGCGAGCACTAGCGCGGACCGGCTGCCGGCAGCGGGGGGTCGCCACGATGGCGATCAATGGACGCCGGCACCGCCAGGCGTTCGGTGAGGGATCCTTGGGTTCTCGCGGTGATCGCAACACCGGCCCAGATGGAGGGACTTTCTAGGTCATCCGTGCTCCGTGGTTGAGTAGCGCGCCGGTCGTCGCGAAGCCTAGCCCGTAGGGCGACGCGCCGCGGCGATCGGCCGATGCGAGGCCCGACGGAGAAGACGCTGCCCGATCACCCACCGATCACGTTCCCCAGTTCCGGCTGGTCGTGCGCCGTGGCGATACCGGCGAAGACCTCGGCGTCGCCAGAGCTCGCGCGCGGATCGCGGAGATCACCCTCGGTCTTGGCGTCCGCATATTGCTGCCCGTAGGTCCACTCGCGGCGATGCGAGCTCTCTCTTGCAGCGCCCGTAGCGATCGCGGTCCCCGGCGTTGTTCCGGAGCCAGTCGCGGAACTGCATCATCCGGTCAGTCTCCGGGCACCCGCCGGAGAACACGTGCAGGTTCACCGCCCTCTGCGAGCCGTTGAGCAACCGATGCTCAAACCACTCCGGCTCCCGGATCCCAAGCACGTAGCCCGCCACCTCGAGATCCGGGACATACCCCGGCTCGTCTGACGAATCGCGCACTTCGAGGACCCATGTCGATGATCGGCTTCGCAGGCAGCCCGGCCACCGAGGTCGAACCCACGTGCTCAAGACGGACTACCCGCCGACCGAGCGCACCCCGCACGCGCGCGGCTTCGAGGCGGTACGCCTCGGGCCACGCCGAGTCGTAGTCGCACAGCTCGATTCGACCGGACGAGCGCTGCGATGAGCCGATCATGACCTTGGCAAGGCTCTCGTCGTACCCCGCTACGTTGGTCGCTGGCGCTCGCGCGCGCGAAGGCACCAGGGGCCGGTCAAAAGCGACAGTGGCCCGAGCCATCAGCGGCACCACGCGGTTCAGCGCGGATCTCGTGGCTGCGCGCCGCCCGGAGGAGTTGTCTGAGGTCGGCGGCGAAGACGCCTGTTAGAGCGGCCAGGGAGCGATGTCGGCTCGGACGAAGGGCTGCCGCTCCGAGAGGACCAGACCGATCGCCGGGGCGCTCTACGAGGACCGGCGCACGACTTGTGTCGCGCGGAAGAAGTACCCGTCCTGTCGGGCGGGTAGGCCTCCCATTCGAATCGCACCGGCTCGCCCGCGCTCAGCGCGCGACGGCCGTCGCCGACGATGTTGGAGAAGTGCGCGAAGACGTCTCCGGCGCTTGGGGGGAACTCACGACTCCCCAACCCTCGTCCTCATCCCAGCTCTTGACCGTGCCGGCAACCATTGACCGCAGACTACTTGCGTTCGCGGGGTGACACCTCCCACTGCAATGCCGCTGCACCGATCGTAATCGATGACCGCTGCTTCGAGACGGCCAGCGGCGAGAGCGGCCACCTGGTCGCATGGCTCGTCGAGCGGCGAAGCGGCCACGGGCGCTTCCATTTCGTGATGCGGTTTGAGAGATCGCGCGAAGACCAGGGTCCGTGCTGAGGCGTATCCGGGTCCCCGGAGCCAGGTCCGCTCGCTCGCGGGCTTCGCCGGGGACTCGCCCGTTTGGGTCGTGAACGGCAGGGAGGTGTTCAAAGCGGTAGCCGCGACCGAGCAACCCGTGAGCAGCTCAGGTGATCGCGGCTGGCCCAGCGGTCACGCTGGGCGAGTCCTCGACTCGGAGGGTCGGTCACGGTGATGTCGATAGTGTGCGTGCCGATGTCGTTGAGGCCCTCCCGCGTGTTCGCGCCGCTTGCCGTTGCTGGCCTCGTGGTGGTCGTGGTCATGGTTGTGAGTACCGCGTCGTCCCAGGGCGCGATCGCCCGTGGCCGCGGTGACCGCGCGCTCCTGATCCGCTGCGTGAAGGCGGTGCTCGATACCGGAGGCTCCGCGACGCCGGTCGCGGGCAGTGCCGACCCGACATTGGTCTCGAGGCTGGCGGTGTTCCGGCGGGCGAGATCGGCCGTCGACGCGCTGCCGGCGGCCGCGCGTCTGCGCGAGGAGCTGGCCGCCGCGGGGGCGAGGACCTATGACCCGTCGGCGGCCGTCCTGCTGACGCGTACCGGCGCGCACGCGGCGGTGTACGCGGTGCCGGCGAGGACCTCGCTACCCGTCTTGCCCGCTGGCTGCGGCAGCCTCCTGCAGTTCGCCGGCGTCGGCTCTTATGTCGCGTCCCAGGCCGAGGAGACGGGCAGCGGCCCGGGCGCATGCCTGATTTCGACTCAGCTCGTGCAGAGCCCACCCTTGGGCTTGTACCTGCCCGGCGAAGCAACGCCGAAGCCGACCAGGACGCTCATCGTCGCCGGGGCGGTGTGCAAGAGCGAAGCCGTTCTGTCGGGCTACGTCGGCGCGCTCGGGGATGAACGCCTCGGCTCGGCCCACGAACTCGCGCTGATCCCCGACGGTGTCACCGCGATCACGTACGCGCTTGCCGACCGCCGCCGGTTCACGGCGCCGGTCGTCGGGAACCTCGTCGCCCCGCCGGCCCCGCTGTCGATCCCGCCGACAGCTCAGCCCGTGACCGCCACCGAGCTCGGCCAACAGCTCGCCGCTCACCTACCCACGACGGTAACGGAGACCGGCACCGGCGCCTACCCGATCGCGAGCCTGAACCGTCCGGACTCGCTGATCGCCGACGCCGTCGGGAGCTTCTCGTTCCTGCGCGGCCTGCTCGCACCAAGCTCGATCGGTAGCTCGAGCAGCAGCTCGAGTAGCAGCACGTCCGACACCGGCGCGTCGTGCAGCGCCCGAACTCACCGCTGCGTCGCCGTGACCGCGACGATGACGTGCAACGCCCACGAGCGCTGCCAGACGAGCCGAACGATCCACCGCTATCGCTACGTCACAGCGAAGCCGCCGGCCGGCACAACCGGGCCGGACACGCAGCCGACAGCACCGATCGTCGGCCGTCTAAACAGGTTCGTCACCCGACCGGCAAAGCTGACGCTCGTGCTGAGCGGCGCGCCTCATCACCAAGTCGTCGTCCTGCTGTCGGTCAGCTGCTTCTCTCGCAACGCGGCGGTGAGCGGCGGCGGCCCACCACTCCAGGTGGCAGTGCCGTCCCGCACCCCGATCGCGCTCCCCGGTCCCGCTCGCACGTTCCAGGCATGCGACGTGGGCGCGCTCGTGATCTCGAGCCGGCACGGCCCGGTCCACGTAACGGTCGCGCGCGGCTAACGGCCGCCCGCTCGGACGCGCCCCCCTGTGCCGCTCGGGAAACGCCCTCGCCGCTCGAGTGGCGCCCCCGCGGAGGTGACTGCTTCCATAGGCGCGGTCGTCGAAGCAGCGGGCGGCCGCGAACACCGGTGTAGCGGCAAACCAGCGACGAGGCGATCGCCGCGATGACCGCTGGCACGGAGGTAACTTGATCGACCCCTCATCAGGTCGTAGCGTGACGAACTCCGATGACCGATAAAGACCCCAAGCCAGCGTACGCGATCGGGCAATACGTCGAGCTCTACCCCACGATCCCATCGGATCGGGGTGGCAGCAGCGTTGTCGGCGGCACCCGAGGGGTCGTCCGAGACATCGAACTCACGCAGCCCAACGACGACATCTACCTGGTCGAGTTCCTCTCGAGCGAACGCGTCACCGGCGAGACAGCATGGTTGCAAGAGATCGACCTCTTCCCCGCGTAACCACAGACCGCTCTCGGCCGCTTTCGGCCCGATCCTCGAGGGAGCGCCCACCCGGTGACCTGGCCCCCGGAGCGGCGGAGCGGCCATGAAACCGGCGCGCTGCTTCTCGCCCGTGCCGCGAGGATCCCGCCGCTGCCGACCACGCACCGCACGGAAGGCAGCGCCGCGCGGAGAGGTCGCCTTGGTCGTAGACGGGAGACGTTTGGACCGGGTTGGTCGCAGCCGCTCGAAGGCCCGGGTCGGTCAGCCGTTGTTGATGGTGCTGGCGGCGGGAGTCTTGATCGGCCTGGCGTCTGCGGCGCGCCATGTGACGG
>JALYZL010000052.1 GCA_030948875.1 Actinomycetota bacterium | reverse complement strand
CGACCGTGTCGCGCCCGCCGCCGCCGCCCCCCACGAGCCTCGCGGCCTCGATGAGGATCTCGTTCGCTCGGACGCCTCGTTGCACGAGCGCCGGGGCCACGTTCGCGACCAGGTCGACGTGGTCGCCGTCAGCGCGGCCGAGGACGACGGCGGCGTCGCCGAGCTTGGCGCGAAGCTTTTCCGCCGCCTCGAGCAGCGCCTTCGCTTCGCCCACTTCAACCACCGCGACGAGCCAGCGGGCGCCGTCACGATCTTGCGCCTGCCCGGCGAGCGCGTCGACATCGACGGCGCCGTTCGCGCCGCCGCGCCGGGCCGCCTTCTCGAGCTCCTTGGCGCGCGCGCGGAGCTCTGCGACCCCGTCGGGGACGCGCTCGGGCGGGACGCGCAAGAGCCGACCGGCTTCAGTCAGGGCGTGATCGTGGTGGCGCATGAGGTCGACCGCCTCAGGGCCGGTGGTCGCCTCGATGCGGCGGACGTTCGCGGCGCTCGAGGTCTCGCTGAGCACCTTGAGGACGCCGATCTGGGAGGTGAAGCGCACGTGCGTGCCCCCGCACAGCTCGCGCGAGAAGGAGCCGTCGCCGACTTCGACCATGCGCACGACGTCGCCGTACTTCTCGCCGAAGAGGGCCATGGCGCCGAGCCGCTTGGCCTCATCGAGAGTCGTGGTGAGGGCGCGCACGGGCTGGTCCTCGAGGATCCAGCGGTTGACCGTGTCCTCGACGTCCCCCAGCTCCTCGGCGCTCAGCGCCTGGCCGTGGCTGAAGTCGAAACGCAGCTTGTCCGGGCCCACGTAGGAGCCGGACTGATGCACGTGGGTGCCGAGCCGGCTGCGGAGCGCGGCGTGGAGGAGGTGGGTGGCGGTGTGGTTGCATTCGGTGGCGTGCCGGGCGCGACGGTCGACGTGCGCCAGGACCCGCTCGCCCTGCTTGGGCTCGCCGCGCTCGGGGACGACCGCAAGCACCTGATCGTTACCAATGCGGAGCACGTCCTCGACGCGCGCGAAGCAGTCCTCGCCGGCGCACTCGATCCATCCGGTGTCCGCGACCTGGCCGCCGCCCGTGGCATAGAAGGGCGACTCGAGGAGCTTGACGAGGACGCGGCCGTTGTCGCGCTCGAGGGCTCCGACGGTGGTGTCCTGGTCGGTCGTCTCGTAGCCCACGAACTCGGTCTCGAAGCCCGCCGAACCCGCCAGCGCGAGGGCCCGCTCGCGCAGCGACTCGTCGACGCGTCCGCGACCGCTACCGAAGCGCGCCCGAGTGCGCTGCTCCTCCATGAGGAGCTCGAAACCCTCCTCGTCGACTCCCACGCCGCGCTCGGCCGCGATCTCGAGCGTGAGGTCGATGGGAAACCCCTGCTCGTCGTGGAGGCGGAACGCGTCGGCGGCCGAGATCCGTCTCGCCCCCGAGATTCCCTGTGCACCCGTCGCGAGCGCCCGATCGATGAGCTCGTCGAGCAGCTTCAGCCCCTGGGCGAGCGTGCGACCGAAGCCGACCTCTTCGTCGTGAAGCCATTTGTGGATCGAGTCGCGGTGCTCGTGGAGCTCGCGGTACTCGCCGCCCATGATCTCGGTGACAACATCGGCGAACCGGCCCAGAAAGCCGTTCTCGAGCCCCAGCGTTCGGCCCTGGAGAATGGCCCGGCGCATTATGCGCCGCAACACGTAGCCGCGATCCTCGTTGCCGGGCACGACGCCGTCGGCGATGAGGAAGGTCATGGCGCGAGCGTGATCGGCGAGGACGCGCATGGCGCGATCGATGTCGAACTCATGCCCGTAGCGCTTCCCCGACATCTCCTCGCCGAGCGCGATGAGCGGCGCGAATTGGTCGGTCTCGAACACCGAGGTCTTTCCTTGGAGCACCGCCGCCAAGCGGTTCAGGCCGAGGCCGGTGTCGATGTTCTTGGCGGGCAGCGGCGTCAGCACGTTCACGGGGTTCTGGTCGAACTGCATGAACACGAGGTTCCAGTACTCGAGAAAGCGCTCGTTGTCGCCGCCGGGCAGGTCGTCGGGCTTGCCGAGCGCGAGGCCGCGATCGAGGTAGAGCTCCGAGCATGGCCCGCACGGACCCGTCGGCCCCACCTGCCAGAAGTTCTCCGAGCGCGGGCACTCGACGATCCGCTCACGCGGCACACCCACCTCGAGCCACGCCTCGATCGCCTCCTCGTCGGGTCCGAGCCCGAGATCGTCGTCGCCGGCGAACACGGTGATCCAGATGTCCTCGGCTCCGAACCCGAAGCCGTCGCGCGAAAGGTCCCAGGCGAAGCGCGCCGCCTCGCGCTTGAAGTAGTCGCCGAACGAGAAGTTCCCGAGCATCTCGAAGAACGTCAGGTGTCGCGTGGTCGTGCCGATGATCTCGATGTCGGCGGTGCGGAACGTCTTCTGGCACGTGGTCACGCGCGGGTGGGGCGGGCGCTCGCTTCCCAGGAAGTACGGCTTGAGCGGATGCATGCCCGCGACCGTGAAGAGCGCCGAGGGATCATGCTCGGCGGGGACCAGCGGCGCTGAGGGCAGCCGCAGGTGGTCGCGCTCCTGGAAGAACTCGAGAAAGGTGCGGCGGATCTCGTCGGAGGTCATCACTTAATCGGAGTGTAGGCGGGTACGGTTCCCGAATGGACGCTCGTGACGGCGGGTGGAGCCGCCCGTTCAAGGCGGTCTCGCGGGCCACGGATAACGAGACGGTGGTCGCGCCCGAGGATGCGACGATCGCCGGAGGTCGGCTTCGGTGGGGATGGCCGGGAGCCCGTGAGCGAACGGATGCCAGCTCTCCGCAGGCCGACCGCTCGATCCAGTTCGCGCTGCGAGCGGCGCTCGGCTCGCGGCTGATCGTCTGGGTCATCGGCCTCGCCGTGATCGCGATCTTCGGCGCGAACGTCCATGAGATCGCGTCAAATGACCCCGGCTTCGTGACCCAGCCGTTCCATTCGGCTGGGCTCGACAAGCTCTTCGCGCCGGCGGCTCGCTGGGACTCGGCCTGGTACATCGTGATCGCCCAGCACGGTTACTCCAGCGCCCCGTCGAGCAACTTCTTCCCGCTGTACCCGCTCCTCGTGAGCGCCGTCGCCTTCGTCGTGGGGTGGCCGCTAATCGCGGGGACCGTCATCTCGTTCGTCGCCATGATCGCGGGCCTCACCATTCTCTACTGGCTCGCACTGCTCGATCTCGACGAGCGGGCCGCGAGGCTCACTGTGCTCCTCGTGGTGCTCTTCCCGGCCTCGCAGTTCCTCTCGGCCGTCTACACGGAGTCGCTCTTCCTGATGCTGTCGGTGAGCGCCGTCTACGCCGCCCGCCGCGAGCGATGGGCGCTTGCCGGGCTGTGCGGTGGCCTCGCCGCGGCCAGCCGCCCCAATGGCGTTCTCGTGCTCCTTCCGCTCGCGCTCCTCTATCTGTACGGCCCCCGGGCGGCGCAGCCCACGGCGAGCGCCAAGGGCTGGTGGCGTCCGAAGTTCCGGGTCTCGCGCTCGGCCGCCTGGCTGCTCCTGGTGCCGGTCGGCCTGCTCGCATACATGGGATACCTGGCTGCCCTGCACGGAACGCCCTTCGCGCCCTTCCAAGCAGCGCAGACGTACTCGGGACACTCGTTCGCCGGACCGTTCGGCGCCGTCGCGGTCGCGGCCGGCAAGGTCCCCGGCGACGTCCGCGCACTGCTCAGCGGATCGGCGCATCCGCTCGCTCCCGGGGACCCGCTGAGCTGGAACGTCCACCACCTGATAGATCTCGGCTTCGTCGCGCTCGCGGTTGCCGCCGCGACCGTTAGTTGGCGGCGCGTGCCCTTCGCGTACTTCGCCTATGCGATCGCCATGCTCGTTTACGCGACGAGCTTTCCCGTGCCCCTCGAGCCGCTTGAGTCGATCTCCCGCTACGAGCTCGTGATCTTCCCGCTCTTCATCGGCGTCGCCGCGTGGCTCGCGGGGCGACGGAACCTGACGGTCGGCGTGCTGGGGATCTCCAGTGTCCTCCTCGCCGCGTTCAGCGGGCTGTGGGCGTACTGGGCCTGGGTCGCATAGGCCGTCGATCCGTTGGACGGGAAACCGTGACTATCAAGGCTTTCGAGCGTCAAGTCGACATCAAGGATGATGCGCTCTGCTCGCCGATCAGTCCTCCTCGTCGCTCTCGTGCTCGCCGCGTTGGCCACCCCGAGCCCGGCGTCTGCCGACCCCCTCGACCCGGCCGGCTTCCACATCTCCTCGCCGCTCCTGTTCGTCAACGAGAACGCAGGGGCGGCGGTGATCGAGGTCGACCGGCTGAACACGAGCGTGGAGGCCCAGGTCCGCTACGACGTCCTCCCGCTCACCGCCGAGAGGAACATCGACTACACGCCCGTGAACGGCATGCTCGACTTCCCGGTCGGCGTGGCGAGCGAGACGTTCTCGATCCCGATCATCGACCACGGCGTGGCGGGACTACCGAAGACGCTCGCCGTCTCGCTCTTCGGGCCCTCGCCGATCGGCCTGGGAATTCCCGCGAGCGCGGTGCTCACGATCCTGGGCAACGACACGGCGCCGTCCGGCACCAAGGACCCGCTCAATCCTCTCGCGTTGCCGACGCCACCTCCTCCCACCGATCCGCTCACGGGAGCCACGCCCTTCGTCGAGCCCAAGTCGGCCGCCGCGAAAGCGGCTCAGCAGTATCAAGACAGCAAGCCAGCGTGGTCGCACGCGCTCCGCGTGATCGCTCACCAGCCCGCCGTTCAGCGCTACGGCAATTGGTCGGGGCCGAGCCCGGGCATTCAGGTCTCGCAATATCTCTCCCGCGCCGGCGTGCTGCAGCCCGGGACCGTCCCCGAGCTCGCGACCTACTATGTCGTCGACTCCAAGCTGGACGCACGTGGGCATGGCCACTACTCGGACCCACCCTGGCGCCAGAACGCCTACCACCGATGGATCACGAGCCTGGCCCTGGGGATCGGGAGCAATCGGGTGATCGTCTTCCTCGAGATGGACTCACTGATCACCGTCGGCGGCCTGAGTCCTCACGGCCTCACTGTCCGGCTGGCCGAGCTCCACGATGCGATCAACATCCTCTCCCAGCTTCCGCGCGCCGTCATCTACCTCGACGCCGGCGCCGGCGACGCCGTCCCCGCCGCGCAAACGGCGAGCATGCTCCGGCGCGCCGGCGTGGCTCAGATCCAGGGCTTCTACGTCAACTCGACCCACTTCGACTGGACCTCGCACGAGATCCGCTACGGCGAGGCCATATCGCGCCTCACTGGCGCCAAGCACTTCGTCGTCAATACGGCCGAGAACGGTCGCGGCCCCCTCGTCCCCAGCTCGCGCGCCAAATACGGCAACGAGATCCTCTGTGACCCGCCCGGCCGTGGCCTCGGCCCCCTCCCCACCTTCAATACCGGGCGGCCCAATGTCGACGCCTTCGCCTGGATCGCCTACCCGGGCAGGTCGGGCGGCACGTGCCGTCCGGGCGCCCCGGCCACCGGCGCCTTCTGGCCCCAGCTCGCGGTACAGCTCGCACAGAACGCGGACTTCGCCGTCAGGTAGCGGCCCGGGCGATCGTCGCCCATCCCACCACCAGATCGCCGTCCATCAGGCAGGCGAGCTGACCGGGGGCGCCGGCGTCGCCGGGCCCGTCCAGGTGGACGGTGAGGGCGGCATGGCGACCGGCGCCGGGTGCCCCGGGGAGCCAAGCCGGGAGGGCGGGCGAGCGGTACCTGAGCTTGATCCGGTCGACGCGGTCACCGGGTCGGTGCAGCCGCGCGCCGCGCACCGCGACCTGCTCGGTGAGCAGGTCCGAGCGCGGTCCGACGACGACGCGATTGCTGTCGGCGTCCTTCTCGAGCACGTAAAGCGGCTCGCCGCCGCCCAGACGCAGGCCGCGGCGCTGCCCGACGGTGAAGCCGTGCTGACCGCGGTGGCGCCCGAGCCGGGTGCCCCGTGAGTCGACCACGTCGCCGGGACGATCGCCGAGTTCGCCGTGGCGCGCCAGAAAGCGCGCGCGGTCGGTACCGGCGAGGAAGCACAGGTCCTGGGAGTCGGGCTTGGCTGCGACCGGGAGCTCCACTTCGGCGGCGATGCTCCTGACCTCCGGCTTGGTCAGGTCGCCGAGCGGGAAGCGCAGCTTGGCCAGGGACTTGGGCGCGAGCGCCGCGAGCATGTAGGTCTGATCCTTGGCGGGATCGGCGGCGGCGCGCAGCAGCGGCCCCGAAGCGTTCCCACGGTCGGCGACGCGCGCGTAGTGGCCCGTCGCCAGCTCCGCGCATCCGAGCACGTCCGCGAACGCGAGCATGGCATCGAGGCGGACGTGGCCGTTGCAGCCCACGCATGGGTTCGGCGTCTCACCCGCGGCGTAACCGGAGATGAACGGCTCGACCACGCCGGAGCGAAACTCCTCGCGGAGGTCGAGGGTGAAGTGGGCGAGCCCCATCCGGTGGGCGATCGCGCGAGCGCCGCGCACCGCCGCGGCCGAGCAGCAGCTCTGCTCCTCATCGTTCTCGACGTCGGCCCACAGCTCGAGGGTGACCGCGACCGTCTCGCCCTCCCGCGCGCACAGCAAGGCGGCAACGGCGCTGTCGACCCCGCCGCTCATCGCCACCAGGGTCCGGCCCTCGTTCGGGGGAGCAACCGCGCCGCGCTCCCGGAAGGCCGCGCCGAGGGCGCGATGCAACGCGTCAGCGGCGAGCTCGGCGGCGTGGAGCTTGCCGGGGCTGAGGCCGCCGAGCTCAGCGGCGATCTCGCG
>JALYZL010000049.1 GCA_030948875.1 Actinomycetota bacterium | reverse complement strand
ACCGAAAGTATCGCGACCGAAGCCGCCGGCTCACCACGCGGCTAGGACGCGCTCGCAAGCCTCCCAAGGAGACGCTCAGACCGGCCGGACGAGTCCCTCCCGTCGCTGCCGATTCATCGTCGGCGGTGGGAAGGTACGCGACCACGTTGCAGGCGCCCAACCCGCACTCAGGCTACGGTTCTGCCATGTCGGCGCTGCCCAAACCGCCATCTGCCTCGTCACCGGGAGTACGTGCCGTGATGCAGGGAAACCGGTCGACAGATACGCGTCATGAGGTCGCACTGCGTCGCGAGCTGCACCGTCGGGGCCTGCGCTTTCGCAAGCACGTTGCGCTCGTGCCTGGTCTCCGGTTCCGGCCAGACATCGTCTTCCCGGGTAAGCGGATCGCCGTCGAATGCTTGGGCTGCTTCTGGCATCGCTGCCCGGTCGACGGCGTACGTCCGAGAACACATAGCGACTACTGGGAGGCGAAGCTCGAGCGCAACGTGCAGCGCGACCGACGCAACGCTGCCGCGCTCACTGCGGCGGGCTGGCAGCTGGTCGTCGTCTGGGAGCACGAGGATCCGGTAATGGCGGCCGATCGGATCGAGGCGCTGGTGCGAGGCAGGCCGCGTTCCGCATAGGCTTCCGGCGTGCCGATCACCCTCCACGCCGACGAGCTTGCTCAGACGCTGGAGCGCGCCTACCTGCTCGCGATCGGCAAACAGGCGCTGCCGGCCGTGTGGATCACACGCGCCGAGCAGCTCGCTGACAGCCCATCGGTGGCGTTCATCGCGGCCGTCGGCTCGGTGCTGCTGGCCAAGGCGACCGATCCCAAGGTAGACGCGCTCGTTATACAAACCCGTGAGGGCAGCGCCGGTGCCTTCAACCTACGAGCAGCGGCGACCGCGCTTGGCGCCAAGAAGCGGGCGTTTGGCTACGACATCGGCTCGAGCAGCGACCGCGACCCGATCAATCACGGCACGTTGGTGGGCTCGGCGCGCTGGGATGTCGCCCTCGACCGGATCCGCGACGACCACAAGCCATTTTTTCAGCTCATCCTGACCTGGCTCGTCGAGGTGAACCGAATGGACCAGGACGCGGCCACTGAGGCGCTCGCCGCTTACCTGCGGGTCCGGCGAGCCGTCGTCACCGGGACGGCAGCCGCGCGAATCCCGGCAACGCTGACGAACGTGCCAACGCTGCCCGATCTGATCGGTGTGCTCGACGGCTTTGTCGGCGCCGACCCCGAGGGCGGCGCCCGCGGCATGGCGCTCGTGGCCGCCGCCTACCGCGCGTCTGGTTTCGAGGCCGTCCTTCCCTCTCGTAACGACCCGCGCCGAATCGACATCGCCATCAAGCGCGACGGCGTCGTGGTCATCGGTGCCGAAGTCAAGCAGCTGGACACAAGCGAGGCGACGGCCGACACACTCGCTGTGGACGCCGCCGACGCCGGCGCGAGTCGAGCCCTGCTGGTCGTACTGCGTCCCGGCAATCTCGTCGACTTCGACCGCACGGCCGTCATCCGCCGGGCCGAGAAGGACCAGGCCGTGGTTCTCCGGGTCGCTCATGGAAGCCGCGAGCTGACGCACGAGGCCCTCAGTTCCGGCACCACGGCACTGACCGATTTCTGTGCAGCGCTTCCTCGGCTGTTTGCTGAGGCGCTACGCGACATTCGTGCGAGCGAGCAGACGATCGAGATCTGGGCCGCCGTCGCTAGCCGTTGGCAGTGAGCCCTATCTGTGACCTCTGGCTACGCGGCTTGCAGCGCGACGTCGTCGCTTGCAGCACTACCGGATCGGTCCTGGCGCGTGAGCACCGCCCGCACGCTGCTCGCGACCGCCTCAGCGAGGTTCGGAGGGACGGCATTTCCCACCTGCCGATACTGCGCCACGCGCGGCCCGGCGAACGTCCACTCCGGCGGGAAGGTCTGCAGCGCGGCGGCTTCCTGCACGGTGATGCGTCGGAGCCGGTCCGGTGCGTGCGTGAGCGGTGGCTCACCCCTTTGGAGTCGACGGTGATAGTCGACGACCCATGGTTCGGCCCCGTGGTCCAATTCCTCCTGATCGAGGATCGGCGTCGCGTTGCCCCCCATCGAGGCTGGCAGCGTCTTCGCCGGCCCATCGAGCTGGAGCGGACGGCCGGACCCGTTGAACAGCAGACTTCCGCGATGTGCCGTCGGACGCATGATCGGCTCACGCGCCGGGATGACGCGGGCGCTGCAACCGGCGTCGTTGCCTGGCTCACCGAAGCGCGGCAGTCGGCTCAAGGCCTCGCGCACGGTCGGCGGGCGACCGGCGCTCGTCGCTCTTGGACGCTCCGGAGTCGCCCCGCGGATGCCGATGAGGAACATACGCTCACGCGATTGGGGGACACCGTAGTCTTGGGCGTTCAGCACGAACAGTTCGCGCTCGTAGCCGAGGGCCGTCGCCCGGTCAAGCAACCGCTCACGGACGGGCGACCATCGCGGGCTCGCGCCGAGCGCCTTGACGTTCTCCATCACGAAGGCGCGCGGCTGGAGTCGCGCAACGACATCGAAGAAGTGATCGACGTGTTCGGAGCGTGGATCGCTCGGGTCCATGCGTCCTATGACCGAGAAGCCTTGACACGGTGGCCCCCCGATAACCAAGTCGGGTCGCAGCTCCGACGGCGGGTCGATCTTCAATACATCTCCGCAGACCCCGTACGGCACGAGGTTGGCGTTGTAGGTTTCGATAGCGAACGGGTCATGGTCGATCGCCCACCGAACGTCCACGCCGCCCGATACAAAGCCACGGTCGAGCCCTCCCGCTCCGGAATAAAGCGAGATAGCGGTATACGGACGGTCACGCACGTCGGCGGTCATTCTTCCCGTAGGTGCGGACGATCCAAAGTCGATGGCCAAGCTCCCCTGTTTAGCGAACATATGTTCGACTCCAAGTTCCCCACCGGACGGAACCGAGCGCACTCCCCGCGCCACACAGCGATCGGTCGAACTGAACGCGGTCGAGGGGCTCGTCCGGTCGGTAGGGGCGGCTCCTAGCGAGGATTGTGAGCGCGTCCTAGCCGCTCCGGCGAGCCAGCGGATAGGGTCGCGGTACTTCCGGTGGGGGGGGG
>JALYZL010000017.1 GCA_030948875.1 Actinomycetota bacterium | reverse complement strand
GCGCGCGCCGCCGGTGACAATGACGCCGAGGCCGCGCTTGTCGAGCGGCACGCGACCGCCGTTCGGGCTGACGACGTCGATCTCGAACCCGGCCTCGGAGACCACCTCCCAGAAGTGCGTCAGCTCGCCCAGCCACAGCCCCGTGCGCTCGTCCGAGTTCTCATACGCGTCGTGGTTCGTTACGACCGCCAGGATCTTGCGCGGGGCCGCTGCGCTCGTCTTGCGCTCTACTGCGGGGAGAGGCTGGCCGGGCGCGGGCTCGGGGGTTGGAGTCATCGCGGCGCGCAGCGTACTCGCTATCGACGGTGCCCGGTGGACGGACGCCATGGTGATGCCGATGCCGCGACGACAGCACGTAGGCAGTCGATGCCTACCTGGCCGTGGCTGGTGCTCGCCCTCATGGCATGGAGGGGCGCGCCCGCATCGGCGTCGGAGAGATTGCACCGAGGAGGACGGCGGTTCGACGCCCCAGTCAACCGGACTCGCACCAAACGCATCTCCGCGTGAGCGACCGCTCCGCCCGCCTCAAGACGCCCCCCCTTTGGCGATGCGGAAGAGTCGCTGGTCGTTGTCGCTCGTGAGGAATACGAGTCGTCTCAACCGACGCTCGCCTCGCTTCTGGTTTACGCCGAGGGCGGCCACGCGAGCGAACGGGACGACGCGGCTGCAATTGGTGCAAGGCGTCCACCGCTTGGACGGCCATCACCCGCTTGCTCGGTCCGCTCCGCTCTCGTCACCAGCAAACGCTCGGGACTGCCGCTCCGCCAGTGAAGGGGAAGCAGCGAGCTGGGTGAGCGGTTCCGATCGCCCCGGGATGTCTCATAGTCTGACGGAGCTGGCTTGTCCTTCCGCGACCCGCCCAGATCTGCAGCATGGCGACACCGCGATGTGCGCGATGGCTTTGAAGTCGTGTTCGTGCGCTCGCACAACGATGGTTATCGTCTTGAAGGCGGCACGACCGCGGTGGAGGACGGCGTGGTGTGGATCGTGGATTAGGTGATCATTCTTGGCGCGGGTTGGTTGACTCGAAGCGCGGTGGTCTCGGGCCGTTCTGCCTCCGGCGCGCAGGAGCTGAGGCTGGAAGCAGTTGGAGCCGGCCGTTGGCTGCTGAACGGTGCGGTGGCACCGCAGCTCGATGGTTGCCTGGATGTGTATCTCGAATCCTCCGCGCTTACCAACGCGTTTCCTGTCGATCGTCTCGGACTGGACATCGGCCAGGAAGGTGATGCCCCCGCCGCGTATGTTCGCGCCCTGGATCTCAGCGTCGAGCGGCTCGAGCAGCGCTACGTTCGGCTTGACAACGACCAGGGTCGGGAGCGCTACCGCTACACGGCTCCGGGGTTCGGGTTCGGGTGCCAGCTCTTGTATGACGAGTTCGGGCTGGTTCTCGACTACCCGGGCATCGCCGTTCGCGCTGCCTAGCTGCGGCAGCGGCGCTCCCATTCCGAGCGGACTAGGCAACCGCCAGCGGCCAGGGTCAGCGATCCCTCGTTCAGACCGGTGTGATCATGTTCCTGGTCCTGCGATGTCCTGCTTGGTGGTGTCGGATGCGTGTGGTGGCGTGACCGTGCGCGCGTTTCGTTGCGCCGAGATGCCCCACGAGACGATCCGCTCGGGGTGGATGCGGATCAGCGCCGGCTGCTCGGTGATCGCTTCGGCGTGGCCGCGCACCTCGATCGCGCGGGGCCGGAAGGGGTTGATGCTGGCGAGGTCGTCGATGACGAGAGCGGCGCGACCGCTGCGAGCAACATCGCGGAACTTCTTGGTCCGGTCCAGCTCATGGCCGGTGACGTCGATCGTGTCGTGCTCGACGTTGTGGGTCCAGCCGACCGGGACGACGTGCGGTGTGCCGTCCTTGCCGACCGTGGCGATGCGAGCCAGCCGGCGCTCGCCGTGTAGGTAGGCCAGCTCGGCCTCGGTAAAGACGCTCGCTGGCTGCTCATCAGGGGTCATCGCCGCTCCGTACGCTTGCATGATGATGTCATAAATTTACATGACATTAGCACGCATCTCCGTGATGACTTCACGCTCTTTTGCTATCCTGATACCGATGCAGAGTCGAGCGTCGACGCCGGAGACAGGGACCGTCCCACAGGCGCTGGGCCGGCTGCGAGTGGCGATGGACGACACGTACACACAAGTCAGCCGGGAGCTCGGGCTGACGGCCCAGCAGGCCGAGCTCCTGTGCGCTGCGATGCGCCCGGCCGCGATCGGCGAGCTAGCCGACGTGCTGCGCTGCGATCGCTCCAACGTCAGCCGGCTGGTTGACCGAGCCGTCAGACGCGGCCTCCTTCACCGACGCGGCGAGGAGGCCGACGGCCGGGTGACGGTCATCGAGCTGACCGCCGACGGACAACGTCTGGCCGAGCGCTTCATCAAGACGCTCGAGTCCCGACTCCAACCGCTGCTAGCCGGCTGGTCGAGTAAACGCCAATACGCCGCGATCGAGACCCTCACCGTGCTCGCGAACGCGCTCGAAGGGACAATTCCCACAGCGGCCCCGGCGCGGGCAACGCGCCGGCACGCCACAAGAGCACGCCCGCCCGCCGACTCCTGACGCACGCAGACCGCGACGATTCGAGAGAGCGTGCACTGGATCGCCAGCGCCCCTGCTCCATTGCCGACTCGGGCATCTCGATGCCGCTCGGTCGCGCCCCCCAAATGCGCGGCAGGCAGGGGCGTTCCGGCGGAGGGCCGGCTGATGGAATCCATTGGCCGCGCTCGTGGCGGGGAGCAGGTCGAGTCACCCGCCGATCCCGGAGTTGCGCTTTACGCGGCGCGCGCGCTTGGGCGTGGTCGGATCGGCTGCGCTGGTTCGGGGGCCGCGGCGCTCCGGAGTGATGCGCTGGCCCGAGCGTTGGCGATGCCGTCGAGGATGCGACCAAGACCCGCGAGAAAGGTGTCGTCGCTGCGACGACGGGCGCTGTGGATGGTTGCTACGAGGT
>JALYZL010000641.1 GCA_030948875.1 Actinomycetota bacterium | reverse complement strand
ACCCGCGCGCCTGGGCCTGTGTCGGCGCCGAGCGCGAGCTCGTGCGGGCGCTCGGTGCGTCGTGCAACACGCCGGTGGGCGCGCACGCCCGGGCGCTCGACGGCGGCGAGCTCGAGCTCAGGGCGTGGCTCGGCCTGCCTGACGGCTCGGCGTGGCTGAGCGACGAGCTGCGCGGGGACGGGAGCCCAGGTCTCGGTCTCGCCGTGGCAGAGCGCCTGTTGGCGGCCGGGGCGCGCGAGCTGCTGCTCGAGGCGGAGAAGCAAGCCGCGTGAACGGCAACGACTTCGTCGTCGCTCGGGGGGTTGACCAATGAGCGGCCGCGTGTACCTCGTCGGCGCGGGGCCTGGCGATCCGGGCCTGCTCACGGCCCGCGCGCTCGAGCTCATCGCCGGCGCCGATGTCGTGCTCTATGACCGCCTGATCCCCGACTCGGCGCTCGCGGGCGCGCGCCCCGGCGCCGAGCTCGTGTACGTAGGCAAGGAGGGTGGCGGGCCGTCGATGGCGCAGGAGCAGATCGAGCAGGCCCTGCTCGAGCACGCGCGCGCGGGCAGGATCGTCGTCCGCCTCAAGGGCGGCGATCCGTTCGTCTTCGGGCGCGGCGGGGAGGAGGCAGAGGCGCTCCTCGATGCCGGGGTCCCCTTCGAGATCGTGCCCGGCGTCACCGCCGGCGTCGCCGCACCCGCCTACGCCGGCATTCCCGTGACCCATCGCGACGCGGCGAGCGCGGTCGCCTTCCTCACCGGGCACGAGGATCCCACCAAGCCCGAGTCTGCGCTCGACTGGGCCGCGCTCGCGCGCTTCCCGGGGACGCTCGTCGTCTACATGGGCGTGCGCCAGCTCGGAGCGATCGCCGAGCGCCTGCTCGAGGGCGGCCGCGCCGGCGACGAGCCGGCCGGGGTGGTCGAGCGCGGCACCCTGCCCAACCAGCGCGTGGTGACGGGCACGCTCGAGACGATCGCCTCGCGGGCGGCGGCCGAGAATGTGCGCGCGCCGGCGATCGCCCTGTTCGGCCCGGTCGTCGCCCTTCGTGACCGCCTTCAGTGGTTCGAGCGCCGCCCGCTCGCGGCCTTCACGGTCGCGGTGACCCGAGCCCGGGCCCAGGTCAGCGCGCTCGCCGAGCGGCTGCGCTCGCTCGGCGCCACCGTCGTCGAGGCACCGGCGATCCGGATCGTCCCCCTCGACGGCCCCGCTCCCGAGCTCGAGCGTTACGACCTCCTGTGCGTGACCAGCCCGAACGGCGTGCGACTCCTCTTCGAGCGACTTTCGGCCGCGGGTAACGACGCCCGCTCCCTGGCGGGCACGCGGGTGGCCGCCATCGGTCCCGGCACCGCGGCCGCGCTGCGCGCGCACGGGGTGATCGCCGACGTCGTGCCCGAGCGCTTCGTCGCCGAGGGGCTGATCGAGGCGCTCGCCGACTTGCCGGTATCGCGCGCCCTCATCGCTCGCGCGTCCGAGGCCCGAGACGTTCTCCCCGAGGCGCTGCGCGCCCGCGGGGCGTCGGTCGACGTCCTCGCCCTCTACGAGACCGTCGCCGAGGCCCTGAGCGAGAGCGAGCTCGCCGCCGCTCGGGCCGCGGATTACGTCACCTTCACCTCGTCCTCGACCGTCCGTTTCTTCTTCGAGGCGGTAGGGCCTGAGCGGCTCGCCGGCCCGCGCCTGGTCTCGATCGGCCCGGTGACCAGCGAGGCGATGCGCGAGCGTGGACTCGAGCCCGACGTCGAGGCGACTCGCCACGACGTCGACGGCCTCGTCGACGCGCTCCTTGACGACGCGGCGCGGCGCTGAGCTCCACCGTCGTCATGACTCGAGCGCTGCCAGACAGCGCTCGGCGTCGGTCTGGCCGTGATGCTCGGCCCAGCCGCGAGGGGTTGCGTTATAGGAGCGGTCGCGCGCGTTGGGGTCGGCGCCGTGCTCGATCAGGAGCCGGATGATCTCGATGTTTCCGCGCATCGCCGCCTCGTGCAGGGGTGCGGTGCGGTTCCTGGCGTTAACGTCGAACCCGAGGTCGATCAACAGGGCGACGGCGTCGAGGCTGTTGCGCTCGGCGGCGTGCACGAGCTGGTCGGGACTGCGCGCAATGGCCCGCTCGCGGAGGCTCGGATCGGCGGCCAGCAGGTCCGCCGTGCGGGCCCGGTCTCCGGTCATGCTTGCGGCCAGGAACGTGTCGACCTCGTCGAGGCGCGAGCGCGCGCCGGCATCCCTGAGGAGCTCGACGATCTCCGGATACCCCCACAGGGCCGCCTCCTGGGCAGGGGTGCGGGCCTCGTAGATCGGATGTCGCGCTCGGATCTCCGGGTCGACGCCGTGGGCGAGGAGCAGCCGGACGCGACTGGCGAACCCGTGATGAGCGGCGGCCATCAGCTGGTCCTCGAGCATCTGGGCGGGCGTGGCGTGAGTGGGCGCGAGGAGCCGGTGCCAGCGGCCGCCGTTGCCTGTTCCCAGCCCGAACTCGAAGAGCAGCTCGAGCCACGCGTCGTCGGGGAGCCATTGGCAGTTGTAGAGCGTCTGCTCGTCGTTGGCGTCGGCGCCGTGCTCCAGCAACAGCCGCGCGAGCGCCATGCCGTCCGGGTGGGCCGGAGAATCCCCCTCGCCACTGCCGAACGCCCCGGTCAGCACCGTGAAGGGCGGGCTCAGCCCCTCCCACAGATAGCCGGCGTTGGGGTCGGCGCCATGCTCCAAGAGCAGGCGTGCGACCTCGAGCGCTGAGCGCTCGGGCGATGTGCCCCCGAGCCGCGAGTAGGTCAGGTAGAGCAGCGGCTCCCACTGGTGCGGGCCTCCCTCGGCCCGGGCCTGCGCAGGGTCCCGGCCCAGCAGCTCCCGAGTGGCGGCGACGTCGCCGGTCGCGGCGAGCGTGTAGATGTTGGCGCGGGCGAGTTGCGGGTTCGCCTCGAGCAGCTCGCGCGCCTTGGCCCACCGGGCGGGATCGTCGCCACCATAGGACAGGCACGCCAGCCGCAGAAACTCGTCAGCGAGCGCCAGCTCGCCAGCCTGCGCCTGCTCGTCGGCGATCGACTCCCCGGTGGGCTGATCGTGCGGTGAGCGGGCGTATTCCTGCACGAGCTCCAAGTACGCCTTGAGCTTGGGCCAGCTCGGAAAGTTGAAGCTGCGGGCGACGACGAGCTGCGCATCTGCGCGCGTGAACGCTGTGAGCTCGGGTGAGCCGGCGCTCGCCTGCCCGAGACGGGGATGGAACTCGCGCACGACTTCGGCGGCGCCGGGATCGCCGGCCCGGACCGTACGCTGAAAGGACTTGGCGCCCTTCTTCAGCTGCTCGAGGTTGGCATTGCCGGGAAGACCACGGGGTGGCACAGAGGCCTCCTAACGCATTGGCCGGGGTCCGCATCTCGCGGCCGGATAGGAGACGGGCACGATGACGAGCACTGCTGCACAGCTCAGGTGGGCTTCGCCCTTCCCGCGGACCGGTAGCGACCTGCGCGCACGCCGATGATAACCCGCCGGGCAAGCTAGCGTTCGTTTCCGTGAGCGCGCCCGTGATCACCTTCCTCTCCGACTACGGCCATGATGACGACTTCGTCGGCGTGTGCCATGGAGTGATCGCCTCGATCTGCCCGGAGGCCAGGGTGATCGACATCACCCACGGGCTCCGCCGCCACGACGTGCTCGCCGGGGCGATCGTGCTCCGCAACGCCCTGCCCTACATGCCCGTGGGGGTGCACCTGGCGGTCGTTGATCCCGATGTAGGCGCCGAGCGGCGCGCGGTCGCGCTGCTCACGGCCGACGGCCGCTTCCTCGTCGGCCCCGACAACGGCCTGCTCTCGCTCGCGGCGCCGAGCGGGGGCGGCATCGTCGAGGCGGCCGACATCGGCAGCTCGCCGTTCCGGCTCGCGCCGATCTCGGCGACCTTCCATGGTCGCGACATCTTCGCCCCGGTGGCCGCGCACCTCGCCGCCGGCGCATCGCTCGCCGACGCGGGCACGCCGCTGGACCCGGCGCAGCTCGTCGAGATCGCCTTGCCGCGCCCCGGTCGCGACGGAGACGCGCTGCTCGCCCACGTGATCTACGTCGATCGCTTCGGGAACGTCGAGCTCGACGTCCGCCACGACGATCTCGCCGGCACGGGGCTGAGGCTCGGCCTTCGCGTCGCCCTCGACCTGGGCCGCGACGCGCTTGCGCGCACCCTCACCGCCCCGTTCGCGCGCACCTTCGCCGACGTCGGACCCGGCGAGCTGCTCGTCTACGAAGACGGCTACCGGACGC
>JALYZL010000583.1 GCA_030948875.1 Actinomycetota bacterium | reverse complement strand
CGGGACCCGACGGCCGCGTGGCGCGTGTCCGATCTCGCGGTAGCGATCGTCCAAGCCGGCTGGCTCGCCGACACGGACGAAGCGCAGAAGCGGATTTCCGATATGGCTAGCGTGATGGTCGCCGACTCTCAGCTTGTGCGGGTTGCCCGTGGCACCTACGGCCTCGCGCCTGAACTCGGTGCGGCCTTTGAGCTACGGCGGCGGCGGAGCGCCAAAGAGAACTTGCCCAGCGCTGAGCTGGAGCCACAAGATTGATCTAGGAGCCAGCCGGGTCCAAACCAACTGGCGTCGCTAGATCAAGAGCCCCCGGCGAGCGAGCTGATCACTCCTCGTCGGCTCGTCGGGGCATCCCTGCCCAACATCGAACCGTGCCAGGCGTGCCGAGTCTAATAGAAGGTCGAAGCACACTTAGCTGGCTGCGCGACGATCGCATTTCTCGGGAGCGATCGTCCGCACGACCGGCGAGCGGACGAGCGCAACGGCGACGTCTCGATCGCGCCGTGCGCCGGCGCCGGGCGAGCGCTCCGCCACGAATCCGATCGTCCGGGCTGGCACGGGCACGCCCGGCTCGCGCAGCGGCCTGATCCGCGTCCCGCCTTTCGCTTTCGGGCTGAGCTGCGTCGGCGGCTCCTCTCGCAAGGCGACTATCGCAATGCGTGGTACGGCGTTGCGAGTGGCGATGGTCATCACCGACTCCCGGACCCGAATCGCTGCCAATGCGGGTTCGCACTCCGGGGAAGTCGCTCAACGTCTCCTACCGCGGCGTCTTCCCCCAGCGCGACGACGATCCCAGAGCCATCTGAGGGTCAGAAACTCGAGAACTCGCTTAATCATCGACTCTCCTCTACGTTTGGTGGGCGGCAACCGGCCGTCAGGTCTGCATCGAGCCCTGCCGATGCCCAAGAGTCTTCCCTGCAATGGTCGGTTCTATCGCTTTCATCTCGCGCGGTTCGCGCGGCCGGCTTCGTGGAATCGAGTGTTCGCGCAACCTTCCGATTGCGAGTAGCGGCGGCATGGACAGCCGATTCCGGGCCTCGCGGGGGAAAGCTGACGTCCTGGGTTGGCTCTCGGGGCGGTGGCGGATGTCGGGTTGCTGTCAGGACATTGGGACGGCTCGTCCGCTGACGCGGATGCCCGTGGTGGCGCCCGGTGGGATCTCGATTCTCAGAAGACTCGGGCGGCCGAGATCTTGACCCTGATGGATCGTGATCTGGGCGGGTGTCACGACGAGGTTGAGCTCGCGCAGGTAGCCGCCGAAGGCGGCTCCCGCGGCGCCGGTAGCCGGATCCTCGACCACACCGCCGGGCGGGAATGGATTCCGCGCGTGATATGTGTCGCGGCTCTCGCGCCAGATGAGCTGCACCGTGGTCCAGTTGCAGGCGGCCATCAGCACACCTAGCCGGTCGAAGTCGTAGTCGAGCTCCGCCAGGCGCTCTCGCGTCGCGGCGGCGATCACGGGGTGATAGACGCCCGCGTAAGCGACGCGGGGCGGGAGCGCGGGCTCGAGCTCGTCCGCTCGCCATCCCAGCGCGGCGAGGAGCTCGGCGAGTTCGTGGGGCTCGATCGGCGCCACCTTCGGCGGGACGCTCGTCAACGTCGCGGTCAGTCCCGCCGACACGTCGGTAGTCTCGACCTCGACAAGGCCGGCCGGGGTGTGCATGTGAAGCAGACCAGGGCCGTGTCGCTCTGCCCACGCCACAGCAGTCGCGATGGTCGCATGCCCGCAGAACGGCACCTCGACTTGCGGGCTGAAGTACCGGACGTCGAGCTCCCCCTCGCCGATATCGCGTGCGGTGACGAAGGCTGTCTCTGAGTAGCCGACGTCCGCTGCGGTTACGAGCATCGCCTCCTCATCGATGCTTACCGCGTCGAGAACCACGCCCGCTGGATTGCCGCCGCGCGGATCCTCGCTAAAAGCGACGTAGCGAAGAACCTCCGGGCGGCGGATCGCGGCCATGCGCCCAGTCTGACGTATCGGCCGCCCGAGGGACTCGTCCGCATTCCGGCGGGCGCTCCTCGGCCCGGAACCGGGGTTGAGAACCAGCCTTGTGCTGACATCCGAGCCGAACGCGGCATATCGCGGCCTTCCGGCGTCTGACCAACGCGGGCGCATTCACGCGAATCCGGAAGGGAGCGGTGTCGGCGTCACGACGTGAAAGCAGCAGTCGCCGGCCGTAGCGCTTGTCGGCCTACGTGGCCGATCGCCGGCGTCGGCGCCATCGAGGGTCGCGTGGCTGCATTACGCCTTAAGCGGCCGCGCCGTCGCCGTGACCCCATCGCATGAAAGGAGCAGTATCGCGGAACGGTCAGCGAGCGCCCCTGAGCCTTGGACCAGTGGGCATGATCGTCTTGACGTATGCTCGTTGCTCGTTGCGACGAATGGGTACGATCGGCACGCGTCGATACCATCGAAACGCTGCGAAGCGCGATCAGGAGCACGTATTGTCTGGCCAAGTTAACGGCCCGACCGAGGGTCTTGGGTCTCAAGCCGGTTGCATAATCTTGTCGCGATGGCTCAAGATGATCCTGAGGAGGTTCTCGCTGAGGCACGAGCCATCGCTGAGCGGAGCAGCCACGAGTGGCTGCAATGGGCCATTCGAACCTCAGAGCAATACCGGCGCGACTCGCTCGCTGAGCTGGCGGCCGTACCGCCCGAGGCAGTCGTTCGTTTCCACCCTATGCCGGGCTGGCACTCGCCATCGGGCGCTGTCAGCGTGATAAACGCCTTCTACGACCAACAGAACGCTCGCGCCCGAGAGGCCGCGCAGCGGCAGGTTCAGATTAACGTCGCAAACGTGAAGGCCGAATTGCTGCGGCTAGGCCTGATTCGTGCGGAACCCGCGCGCTTGCGAGATGGGAAGGAGTTCCACCGCAATGAGCAACGCAGCTGGACAGAATCGGCGGAGGGGACCGTGAGGGCTGAGGCTGTTACGGCTACAGGCCGCCTTGATCTACTGATCAATGCGGGAGGTCAGGTCGCTCTGGTTGAGCTCAAGGACACCGATTGGGATCGGATTCGGAACGTGACGCGCACCGCTCGACGTCACGGTCGCCAAGTGCATCGATACCTAGCGGGGCAGCCCGACGCGGGCGTCGGTGTTTCGCCAGGCGTCATTTACAACAGAATCCCGTCGGATCCGGCCGTACGCCGACTGGTTGAGCACATTCTGAATTCGGATTTCGCGATCCAAGTGGTCTGGAAACCCGAAGTCCGACGTTGAAGATTCATGGCCCGGAGGATCGGAACCCGGCCAACGGACTCTGGCGAGCGGGCGCCGGTGTCCGGGAGCCAGGACTGTCGCAATCGGACGAGTTGCAGCAGCGCGCCGCCGATGTCGACGGGATGTGCTCCTTTCCGTGATTGAGCGGCCGTCTCGCCTGTCGTCGCCACGTGGCTCCTTGCGGACAAACCCGGCCACTAGACCGCGCCGACGACATGCCGGTCGTGGTGCATGCGAGCAGCGAAGGACACCCGCGATCGGCCAACTAGGCCGACAAGCGCCACGGCGGGTGACTGCTGCTTTCACGTCGCGACGCCGACACCGCTCCCTTCCGGATTCGCGTGAAGGGCGCGGAAAGGGTCGATGCAGCGGCCTCGGTTGCGTCCTGGTTCTGGCGACGAGCAGGGCAGCGACAGCTCCAGCAACATTGCGCGGTGCGCCCGCGTCCCACAAGGCGTGGAAGGCAGGGCGACGCGAGGGATCGCAGGTTCTAAACCCACCGCGCCCGCTACCGAGCAACCTACTGGCGTTCTACGAGCGCTTTGAAGTTGTTAAGAGCGTCTCCGAGAGTCTTGCCATTCATGCGCTTAACGATGAGCGCATCGGCGAGCTTGCCTAACACGCCGCCCGGCAGCGCGTAGTCGAACGTCGTGGTCAGGCGCGTTCCGTCGCCTTCCGGGGTGAGCTCCCAGCGAGCGCGCCCCGACAACATGCCCTCCATCTGAAGCAGCTGCAGCTTGCCCGGCTGGTAGTCGAGGACCGTCTCAGTGATCGGCATGGACACGCCCGCCGACTTCACCTTGAAGACGACCTTGCCCCCTTGTTCGGGGAAAGGAGCGGCGATGTCGATCTCCGTCATCCCTGGATACCAGTCCGGCCAGCGGCTGGCATCGCTCAAGAGCGCCATCGTCACCTGCGGCGAGGCCTTGATCTGGACATTTCGTTTCACGATCGCCATCGTGGATCTCCTCGCTCTGTCTTGTGTCGTCCGGCTCCGTGACGGCGCGGCTGAGCCAATCGGTTGCGGCCGAACCGGACCGGACCATAGACGAGCACCGGCGCTCTCGACGGATCGCCCCTTCTCCGAGAGCAGCTGCGCGACGGCACCGCTCGCGCCGCTGAAAGAGACCCGGACCTGCCCTCATGTGACGACGGGTCCTTCGGTCGCCAGGCTGACGCACCCGCCTTACGCGGAACTCGGGGCTGCCAGCGGCTTCTGCTTTTGTCCGGAATGCGCCTCCCCGCTCGCTTGTGGTTTCGCGTGGTGCGCCGGGACTGCTCCGGCGCCATGAGGGAAAGGAGAACCACATGACGTAGGAGCGATAAGTTCACGATGGCCTGCCGGTGCGAGTCCGGTCCGGGGAGACGCCTAGTAGTACTTTGTTAGTTGACTTGTAGGAATTCTCGCTGGTTGCGGCGAATCCTTCTTGCGTTCGGGTTGCCGACGTGAGGAGGGTCATGATGGCGGTAGTGGCTGAGGCGAGGTCTGAGGAGGTG
>JALYZL010000505.1 GCA_030948875.1 Actinomycetota bacterium | reverse complement strand
TACCGGGACGTCGCCGGTCGAGAACGTGCTCATCCTGACCCGACGCGACGCCGACCGGACGCGATCAACCAGAGAATGCGGCGCTTCACACCGGCGTTCCCAGAGCGGGCTGGCAGATCACCCGTTGGGCGTCCAGGCGATCGGCTGCGATGCTCCGGTCTCAGGTTGAGATGGCTGGTTGCGAACCGTCGATATTCACGTTGCAAACGCCCCAGGGAACGCCGCCGATGAGGTGGCGGTCCACGAACCCCCGCGGCGCTGTCCTGCGCGGCGTCGCGTCGGCCGTGCACGCCGCCGCGATCGACGGCGGCGGTTGCGCGAGGGCAACGCGGTTGACAGGTATCGATCATGCTCAACGGCTCACCGAACGGATCGAGAAAAACGGTCTCCTATCTATTTGGCGGATAGGAGCGCCTCGTTCCCCCCCACGAATTTCGCGGGGTGGCTGTCGTGAAGTCCCGCGATGCGACGCGCCCGAGCCCTCGGGGCCTCGGGTGAGCGGCGCCGGGTCATCGCTGAGCACGATGCGCTGAGACCCCGCGGATGGCGCTCGGCGAGACCATGCAGGTGCGGAAGGCTGGCCGGTTTCGTGCGCGCTACCGTGACGAGGAGCTGTTGTGGCTCGTGCGAATCGCGCTTGAGCACCACCGCGAAGCCGGCATGGCGGGCCTCTCCCGCTCTGACTACGAACGGCTGCGCACCGCGATCGGGCATCCCGCCGCGCCGTCGGCGAAGCGGATCTCGACGCGCCTGGGTCTGGCGTGGAGTGAGGTTGTCGAGCTTGCCCTCAGTGAGAAACGCGACGTGCCACGCACGCTCGGACGACGTGGCGCCGCGCCCCGGGGGGCGGCGGCCACGGTCCGCGATCGTGAGCGTGCGCTCAGCGCCCTCGCTAGCATCGCAACACGCCTCGGGGTCAAGAAGCTCTCAGCGATGGCCTACGACGCCGAGCGCGAACGCATCGCGATCGAATCGCACCGCGCGGCGACCCTGCCCACCAGTTGGCAGATCGCTCGTCTGTACGGCAAGAGCTGGACGGCGGCGACCCGCGACGCAGGTCTCGCGCCCGGCGGTCGCGGGCGACGCCCAGGGGTAGCGCTCAGCGATGCCGCCGAGCTATGCCTGCACACGACCGGGGCGCTGCCGACCTACGCAGAACTCTGTCGCTTCGCCCGCGCCAACTACCTCACGATCGTTCGCGCCGGGAACGGCAACTCCAACTGGTCGACGGCGCTCAGTGACCTGCGCACCCGACGCGACGCCGACGGGCGCTGGACGCCAACGCGCCCCCCGGCTAAACCAGACCGGCCCGACTACGACGCGCCGATCTTGACGTCAACGCCGCGGGCACTCAGCCGGACCTTCTGGAGCACCGAAGAATGCGTGCGAGGGCTGATCGCGTTCCTCGACTGGCTTGCCGATAACGGCGAGGCAGGCGACGCGGCGACCCAGCGCCGCTACAACCGCTGGAGCGCAAGCCACCCAGAACATCCATGGGGCAAGACGATCATCGACCATGGCGGATTCACCGCACTCCTCGACCAAGCGATCCGCCGCCGCAGCCACCCGCCCGAGCACGATCACCCGATCGAGGAGTCGCTGCAGCGACTCCTCGCGAGCGCCCGCAAACCCCACCTGCACCGCATCCTCGAGTACGCCGAGCGCCACGCAACCTTCACCTCCCCCGAGCTAGTCCCGGTCCTCGGCGTCAAGGTCGAAGCCGTGTACGCACAACTACAAAAGCTCCGCGCGATCGGCGTAATCGAACGACTCGAACCGCGAACGCGAGCCGACCGGCGAGGAAAACGACCCTACGAGTTCCGGCTCGTTGCGGCGCCCGCACCATCAGACGCGACCCAACCGCCCGCCACCGAGCGCGACGATTCGTAAGACTCAGAGCTCCGGTAGTGGGCCGCGTTGAGATGGCAAGGCGTCGAGGCCTTGGGTTGCTGACTCGCCGCGTTCCACGAACGGGCGGGCGGGCGGGCCGCCGCTGACCTGACCGGTGATCCCCAGTGCGTGCGGGGATTCCGGAGCTCGCTCCGGGCCTCGCAGGGCGTCCCAGGCCCATGAACCGGCTGTCCGGCTATTCCAAACTTGGCCTACTTATGCAAGATGTGGCTCCAGAGAAAGCCCTGCTCAGAAGCACAAGTGTAACTGATCTACGAACGCGGGTAGGGCAACGTGAGGTCTGCGGTGGTGTTCGTGGACGCCTGGGATGTCGAATGCTCGAGCAAGCCCGGGGCTCATCGGCTCGAGGCCGCTGGACGGGTGCCACCCGAGTCCGGAAGCCGCGAGCAGCTCAAGGCGGAGCCTTTTGTTGGCTGCTGCGCGCCCGTCAGCGGTATTCGGGGTTGGGGTGGTTGGGCATGCTGAGATCCCAGTCGTGGGTCGAGTTGCCGTAGGCGGGGACGCCGCCGGCGTCCTTGAGCAGGCGTGCGAGGTGGAGCAGGTTCCAGGCCATGAACGTGGTGTTGCGCGTCGTCCAGGCGTTGCCCTCGCCGCCGCCCTGGGCGTCGAGGTAGGACGGGCCGGGCCCGGCCTCGCCGCACCAGTAGGCGTCTGACTGGGGCGGGACGGTCAGCCCGATGTGCTGGAGGGCGTAGAGGATCTGGGCGCTGACGTGTTTGCCGCCGTCCTCGTTGCCGGTCGTCAGGGCGCCGCCGACCTTGCCGTAGTAGGACCATTGGCCGCGATCGTTGACCTC
>JALYZL010000486.1 GCA_030948875.1 Actinomycetota bacterium | reverse complement strand
CCGCGCTACTGCTCCATCGTCAATGCGATCACGTCGCGGGCGGCGGGCTCGCGCCCCCCAATTGGTGCAAACCGAACGAGCGCGGGAGTGTCGCGGCCGGTTGATTCGCGGCGATATTGCCGCCGGCGGCGTCACGAAACGCTGTAGGCGTCAGTCAAGTCGGATGTAGTGGTGTAACGGGGTGAGCTCGTCGGTCTTGGGCTGGCGTCTCAGGCCTCGGTGAGGCTGCTCACGTCCCCTTCGAAAGCGTGGCTGGTGCCAGGGGCAGCGCTGGGGGAACGCCGAGCCCGAAGGGGCGAGGCGGAGCGGCAGCGGTTTCACGAGGCAAGGCGTGCGACCTCCTCGGCCTCGACGGTCGGGTCGGTGGGTTCGGTGAGGACGGATGCCATCGACTCGGCCGAGAGGTAGCGGCGCTGCACGAGCCATTCGTCTCTTTGAAGGTGGTGGTCGTGTCAAGGGTTGAGGGTCGGGCATCTCGCGCGTAGGGCTGCGTCTCGGTGCAGTTCAGGTTGCTGAGATCTCTTTCGGCGCTCTGTCGGCGCACGTGGTCGTGTTGCAGCTGTCCCGGCTTCTCAGATCGTTTGTGGCCTCGACGGGCCAGACGAATGGGGGAGCTTGCCGGGACGGGTGCGCGCCGCGTCATGCGGCAGCGCAGGCTTTGAAGGGTTGCTGGCGCGCGAGGATGTGCCAGGAAGCGATCAGGATCTTGCGAGCGACCGCGGCCTTGGCGGGGTTGGCCTTGCCGTGGCGGCTCTTGGTATCGGTGTAGAGCCGGTGCCAGGGGTTGGTTGGACGCCACGCCTGCTGCGCGGCCTCGACCGCAGCCCAGCGCAGCGTGTCTGGGCCGGCCTTGGAGATCCGGCCGGTCCGGGAGCTCTGACCGGACTGCTTGATCGTCGGCGTCAGCCCGGAGTAGCCGACCAACTGCTTGGCCGTCGGGAACCGGGAGATCTCGCCGATCTCGGACGCGATGGTCAGTCCGAGCAGCTCGGCGACGCCGGGGATCGTCATCAGCAATTGGACCCGTGGATCTTGGCGGGCGTGTGGCCGCAGCTCCTGCTCGAGCGGCGCGAGCTGGGCGTCGAGGTCGTTGATGACGCCCAGCAGGGTGACCAGCGATTGGCGCCAGACGACGGGCACCCCGAGCTCGGCGAGCTCTTCCAGAGCGCCGGGCTTGCGCAACGCGGTGAGATTGCGCCGCAGCCCCCACTGGGTCAGCAGCCCGAAGGTGCGGTTGATCGCCGAGGTGCGCAAACGGATCAGATGCGAACGGCGGCGCAGACGTTCGCGGTTGGCGCGCTCCTCGACGGACGGCACCCACACCTCAGGCACCAGATCGCGGCGGACCAGGTCAGCGAGCACGCGGGCGTCGACACGGTCGGTCTTGCAAGCCAGTGGCGCGATCGCCTTGGCCTTGCGCGCGTCAGCGATCCGGATGTCCCAGCCGACGGTGGCAAGCTGATCACGAACCCAGACGGCGCCGCTCATCATCTCGATGCACCCCTGAACCTGCGCTTCGGTGCCGAGCGTTAAGACCAGGCGCGAAAGCCCGTCTTGCTCCGCGGCAACCATCCCCTCCTGCAGGTTGCCGCTGTCGTCGATCGCGCACCACGCCGCGCGCCGGGTGCCCCAGTCGATCCCGAGATACTGCATGAAGTCCTCCTCGCGTCACGAAGCGGTGATGTGAACAGCGCCGAGTCTGCGGCGCGGGGAGGACACGACCGCTGACGCGGTCGGTCCCGCCTTCATGACAGTCGTTTTGTTCGAGCAGCAGCGCACCGGCGAGGCGGATCACAGCCTGGTCGTTGGGGAAGATCCCGACGACGTCAGAGCGCCGGCCGATCTCTTTGTTGACGCGCTCCAGCGGATTCGTTGAGCGGATCTTGGTCCAGTGCTCGCGCGGGAAGGCGTAGAACGCCGTCAGGTCCTCCTCGGCTCCCTCGAGCAGCTCGTAGACCTTCGGCGCGATCTGCGCGAGGCGCTGGAGCACATTGGTGACGCGCTGCTTGGCCGGCTCGGCGCCCTCGGCCTGGAAGATCTCTCGCAGCGCGGCGGCGATCAGCCCGCGCTGGTCACGGCGACAGTGCATGACCACGTCGCGAGTGAAATGCACCGGGCAACGCTGCCACGGACAGCCCAGCACCCGCGCGACCGCCGCCTTGAGGCCCTCGTGCTGATCGGTGATAGCCAGACGCACCCCGGGCAACCCGCGTCGCTTGAGCGAGCGAAGGAACTCGACCCAGAAGCCGCCCGACTCGACCTCCCCGACGTCCAGGCCGATCACCTCCCGGATCCCCGTCTCGTGCACGGCGTAAGCGACCACCAACGCCTTCGAGACGACACGGCCGTGGTCGCGGACCTTGACGTACTTGGCGTCCAGCCACAGATACGGATACGCCCCCTCCAGCGGCCGGTCGCGGAACGCGGCGACCCGCTCGTCTAACCCCCGGCACAGGGCCGAGACGCGGTCCTTGGTCATCCCGCTGATCCCGAGCTGCTCCACGAGGCGGTCAACCTTGCGGGTGCTCGCGCCGTTGACGTAGGTCTCCATCACCACCGCGACGATCGCCTGCTCCGCCGGCCGCCTGGCCTCCAAGAACGACGGGAAATACGCCGGCCCGGACCGCTTGCGCGGGGTCGCTAGCTCAAGCTCACCGACCCTCGTC
>JALYZL010000483.1 GCA_030948875.1 Actinomycetota bacterium | reverse complement strand
CGATGCTGCGCAGCGACAGCCCGGTGAGGACGATGCCGAGACCGACGATGACCCCGAAGCACACGGCGAGCTCGCCGAGGTTCCAGCCGTCGATGACCAGCGAGCGCATGCCGACGATCACGTAGCTGACGGGATTGATGTGGGCGAGCGTCTCCATCAGGGGCGACAGGCGGTTGAAGGGGACGAAGTTGGGGGTGAGGAAGAGGAGGGGGAAGAAGAGCAGGAAGCTCGACTGCGGGTGGCGGCCGGCCTCACTCGATCGTGCTTCCGGTGGTGGTGTCGATCGCCGGGCTGATCGCAGCAGGGCTCCGATCGCCACACATGCCATCAGACGAGGAGCCGGTTGGTCGGCCCTAATCGCGTCTGCGTCGCCGCGTAAGGTTGGTACGTGGTAATCGCACGTGTGGTGGCGAAGCTCGAGCTGGGGGGTGCGCAGCTCTCGCTGCTTCGGGTCGCGCGCGCGCTCGCCGAAGGCGGGCACCGTACACGGCTCTTGGCGGGCAACGCGACCCCTGCGGGTCTGCAACTCGCTCGTGCGCTCGGGGTCGACGCGGAGGTCATGGGCTCCGATGCGGATCTGCAATGGCGCTGCGAGCCGGCGTTCGCGGCGTGGCTGGCGCCGCGGCTCACCAGCGCTGACGTGGTCCACGCACACATGCTCGGCGCCTGGTGGGCAGCCGCGAAGGCGGCGCCGGGAGACGTTCCGTTGATCGCTAGCGAGCACAACGGCTATGCATGGTGGGGGGAGCCGCCGTGGGCAGCAATGGCGGAGGTGGCCGAGCGCGTTGACCGCTTCTACGCGCACGGTCCGGGCGCGCGCGCCGGCGCTCTGCGCGCCGGGATCGCCAAGGACCGCATCCGCCCAGGCATCTCCCCGGTGGTGGGAATGGATGCCCGCCCGCGGCCGGGATTGCCTTCGCCTCGGATCGTCTTTACCGGCCGCTTGAGCCGTGACAAAGCACCGGACATTCTCATCGACGCGATCGCGAGGATGGCTACTCCGCCGCCGGTGCTGATGCTCGGCGCGGGGCCGCTGCTGGACGAACTGTGTGCACAGGTCGCCCGGCTGGGGCTCAACAGCGTGGTGAGGTTCTGTGGCTGGGTGGATGAACCGGGGCCTTGGGTCGCGGGCGCCAGCGTGCAGGCCTGCCCGTCTCGCGATGAGGCGTTCTCACAGACGGCGGTCCTAGCGATGGGCCTCGGCGTGCCGGTCATCGGCACGACCGTCGACGGCTTCCCAGAGACGCTCGCCGACCGTCGCGGAATTATGGTTTCGCCCGAGAATCCGGAGGTGCTGGCCGTCGCGCTCGAGCAGGTCCTGACCGGACGGTCGCGGCCCGACACCGCCTCGGCGCGCGTGTGGGCGCTTCAGTTCGACGCCGAGCGTGTGGCCTCGGTCTACGAGCAGACCTACAACGATCTGCTCCAGGCACCAACACCAGAGCTCGCCTCTTGAGCAAGCCGGCGATCGACTCGTGGCACGAGGAGAACCTTCACGCCTGGCACATTCTGTCCCCGCTGTTGAACCAGGGCGGCTACCTGCCGTGGACCACAGGCTCGATGCGCCCGGCGGGCATGGTCGCGGTCTGCAACGAAATCGTCCACGGCGCGCGAACCCAGATCGTCGAGTGCGGCAGCGGCGTCAGCACCGTACTGCTCGCGCGGCTCCTACGCGAACGCCAAGCAGGCCGGCTCGTAGCGCTGGAGCACGATCGTCACTGGGCCGCGCTCGTCCAAGACCACTTGCGGCGGGAGACCCTCGACACGATCGCCAGCGTGCTCCACGCCCCTTTGCAGGGCGACCCGCCGTGGTACGAACTGGCGGCACTGGACGAGGTTCCCGACGAGGTCGACCTGCTCATCGTTGACGGCCCGCCAGCGTCTGATCCTGGTCACGGCACACACCGAGCGCCAGCGCTACCACGGTTCGCCCAACGACTTGTCATTGGCGCAACAGTGATCCTCGATGACATCAACCGCCGTGGCGAGTGCGACGTCATGGCACGCTGGGAGGCGTCGACCGACTGGCGGTTCGTCGTGGACGAGGCCGCCGGCGTGGCCGTCGGCCGACGCGACGAAGACGTCCTCCGACAGTAACCCCAGGGTCGGAGGCCGCGGCAGGCACGCCCGCGCCGCAGCCGAAACCCCGGCAGGTGGGGCGATCCTCACCGGACGCGGGAAGAGAGGAAGACACGCGTCCGGTGAGGCTCTGGCCCCGCGCCCGTCCCGCCCACGGCACATCATCCACTGAGTCAAGGCCGATCTGGTGACCGGACTGTGTTTCTGATGCCAACCGGTTGTGAATCTCGCTGGAGCACGGCCGCTGGATCGGACCGCCTGCCAGCTGGTTCGATGACGGCCTCGGCGACGCTGCCGTGATTGCGATCACCGGTCCGGCGTTCTGCTTCGCTTTCGGCGGTCCCTGCAGCGGCACCAACGTCGCCGCCTACAATGCGGAGTACGACGTGGCGGACTGGACCGGCTACGTCACCGATTTTCCGATCTATGGGGACGGCTCGAGCATGTACGGGATGGTCGCATGTCACGCGGGCGCCACGACTGGCTTCTAATGCGGAGTCGACAGTTATGCGCCCTGGATCAATATTCCCTTCAACGAGTACGACTCCTCCACCGGTCAGACTACGTACGGTGTCGGCTACGGAACCTATAACGATGGGTGCTCGCTGCCAGGTGATAGCGGGGGGCCGTGGTTTGCCGGCACCACTGCCTTTGGCGTCGCAGCCGCCGGTGGTGCGTGCTACAGCACGGGCTCGGTTTACACCGAGGTGACGCTGACTTGGCGCAGTGGGGACTGAGCGGTGCGGATCTCTGACGGAGCGATGAGGGTCGCTCGCCTCACGGCTGCTTGGCTGGCCTTCCTCCTGGCTGTCGCCGTCGTGCCGGGCGCGGCTGCCACGAGCAGCGTCCCGGCGCGTCACGCCTCCGCCACGATCTGGCTGGACTGTGGGGCCGGAGGGTTCGAAAAACTCCTGCCCGTTGACGATCCGTACGCGTTCCCGGCATCGGCGCTGCGCGGCCCGGCCGGGGTCGAGAACGGCAGCGACCCGGCCGCCGTCGCGCTGCGCGAGTTCATCGCCCGGGGTCTCCCGCTGCCCACTCCTCTCCCGGCGCATACGTACGTGCTGCTCCGCGAAACAGCCACGACGGCGCTGTACGGCCACGTCGCCGGGCCCGGGGTCATCGACGCCTCTATCTCCTTCAGAGAGCTCGATGGACAGTGGCAATACCAGCAGAACGGGTCTTGCTTTCCTGCCCCGGTGTTCGTGGCGCCGCCACCGCCGACTTCGCGGTCGACGAGCGGCCAAGCCCCACCGCCGGCTCCCTCGCGGTGACTGTCTCGACGGACACCTGCAGTGTGGGTCGCGATCCGGCGAAGCACCTGCGGGTCGCGGCCTCCTGGACCCGGCACCGGCTCGTGCTGACCTTCCTGATCGGAAGTCCCCCGCTGATCCCGCCCCCATCGGGGGGGACCGGAATTCCCCCGGGGACACCATCCCCGCCGACGACCTGCGCTGGCATACACCTTGGCATCTCCGTGAAAGCGGTGCTGCCCCACGCGCTCGGGCACCGGACCGTGTTCGACGGCGCGGTGTACCCGTCCGCCCCCGCGACCCTTGAGCTTCAGCCGCGTCTCCCTCACCCGGCTCGCCGCCATCGCCCCCCTGCCCGCCACCAGCCCGCTCCGGTGGTAACCGTCAAGGTTCCCTAATCGCAAGCCGCAGCGCATAGACCGGAGCCACCCCGCGCGAGCGAGCCGAGTCGCGCGGTGAGGCCACGTCCCCAGCCCTGCGGCCCGCCGGCGCCGCACAGGCTCCGTGATGGACGCTGACGTGGCCACGCTCCTCGATCGGGTCGCGCACGCGAAGATCGGCCTCGACCCGGGCGAGTCGACCCACCGCGCGATCCTTATCGTGACTTTCCGTTCGGATGCTCCTCAAGGGCCGAGCACTGCCTGCTCGACCTGCTGTGGCGCTGGCGCCGCGGCGAGCTCGACTGCGACATCCCGCTCGCGGTCTCAAACCACGAGGACCTCCACGCCGACGTCGCCGTGTTCGGGGTTCGCTGCGTCCATATTCCATAATCGGCCGAAAGCCAGCCCGCGGTGGCAGTGTTCTCTTCCCGCGCGCCTTGTCGCAGGGTGGCGGGACCAGCTCTCACAGGTTGGACACCTGAGCGTAACCGGATCACCACACCTGTGAGTGAGGCCGTGCGTACCGTAGTCGTCGCTCGCCACCAAGCGCGGGGCTCGCACGCTCAGAAAGGGACTGTTGTGTTTAAGGGGACATCGATGGTGCGTGGCGACAGCGGCTGGCACGGATCACCGGCGGTGATTATCGGCGTCGCGCTCTCGACGCTGCTGGTCGGAGCGCTCGCTGCCCGGCCCGCCCGCGCCACGTCGCCCGGGCTGGGTCTGTCTACTTGCAGTCTCGCTGCCCCTTACAAGCACGTCATCTATATCCAGTACGACAACATGCACCTTTCGCGCGACAACCCGAATGTGCCCTCGGACCTCGAACAGGTCTCAGCGCTGAAGGGCTTCCTCAGTGGCAACGGGGCACTGCTCGACAACCATCACACGCCGCTCATCTCGCATACGGCCGGCGACATCGTCACATCGCTCACTGGTCTGTATCCCGACCGCAATGGCATCGGGGTGTCGAACAGTTACGCACAGTACGCTCCGAACAGCGGCCAGGTCGCCGGCTTCCCTTCGGCCTTCAGCTACTGGACGGATCCCTCCAGCGCCACCGACCCGCTGCCTAACCTGATCACGACCGGTCAGAAGAACACTCCAGCGCCTTGGGTTCCTTATACGCGCGCCGGCTGCGACGTCGCCGCCTTTTCGCTGGCCAACATGGAGCTTGAGAACACCGGCGGCGATATCACGTCAGTGTTCGGGAACGGCTCGCCGCAGCAGCAGTTCACGAGCGCCAACACGTCGGGCGCCGGGCGCAGCCTGGCCCAGGCCGACTTCCAGGGGATCGCAATTCACTGTGCTCAGGCCGACAGCACGAACGGTGCTAACAACACCGGCATCTGCTCGCCACAGAACGGCGGCACGCCCGACAAGCTCCCTGACGAGCCGGGCGGCTATGGCGGCTTCAACGGGCTCTTTGGTGGCATTTACGCCAATCAGATCACCTCGCACCCCGGGGCCTTCACTGCCTCGACGCAGGACGCCAACGGCGCGGCTCACGGCAACGTCAACGACCTCGCGGCGCCGGTCAAGGACGTATACAGCTACAGCTCCGCCGGGTGCAAGTTCTGCGCCAACGGGAGCAACCTCGGCTACAACGGCCAGCCGATCGTCGCGAACACGATTGGCGACAATTCGGGCAACTCGGGCTTTGTGTCGGGGTTCAGCCCGACCCCCGCGCAGACGCTCGGATACGTCGCATCGTCGCAGGAGTCCGGTATCCCGGTGACATTCGCGTATATCGAGGACGCGCACGCCAAGTGGACCTCTCCGTTCAACGCACTCGGTCCGGGGGACCCGACATACGTCGACCAGCTGAAGCAAGAGAACCAGGCCTTTAACGCCTTCTTCGAGCGTCTCGCCGCCGACGGCATCAACAGGAGCAACACGCTGTTCGTGTTCACCGCCGACGAAGGGGACCATTTCGCCGGCACGGCGCCGACTAGCCCCACGTGCGACGGGGTCAACACTCCGTGCTCATACCCGACCAACGGGGTAGGCGAGCAGACGGCGCTGATCAACGACGCGCTGGCCAAGGAGTACGGCGACACCAACCCGTTCGATATCCACTTCGACGACGCGCCGACATTCTACGTCCACGGCGCAGCAGGCTCCGCCGCGCCTCCTGGTCCCTACGACGCCTCAGTGCGACAGCTCGAGCAGGATCTCGGCGGCACAACACTGGTCAACCAGCAAACGGGCGCCACCGAGGCGGTTACCCAGCACATCGCTGACGCCCAGGATCAGCAGATCCTCCACATGACCACCACAGATCCTCTACGCACGCCTACCTTCACGGACTTCGCGAACCCCACATTCTTCTATCAGACGGGAAGCTGTCCGGCGAGCAACGCGAACGCTGGCTGCCCGGTCGTCAATACCGCATTCGCCTGGAACCACGGGGGCGACCAGCCAGAAGTCACGCGCACATGGTTCGGACTCGTCGGCCCGACGATTTCAAACCTTGGGCAGACTGGCTCGATCTGGACCGACCACACCGACATCCGTCCAACGATGCTGGCCACACTGGGGTTGAGCAGCGACTACGTCCAGGATGGACGTACACTCGTCGAATTGATGACCCCGGCCAGCGTCCCGACGAGCATCTCGAGCCATCTATCGAGCTTCGAAAACCTCGCGGGAGCCTACAAGCAGCTCAATGCCCCAGTTGGACAGTTCGGACACGACAGCGAGATCGTCTCGACAACCGCGGCCGAGAGCACCTCACCCAACGACGCGGTCGCCCTGGGATTCGATCAGCAGCTGCAGTCATGCCAAACGCTCCGCGATACGTTGGCCACGAACATGAAGACGAATCTCGACGCAGCAGCATTTAGCAGTGCCGCGATCGACGACAGTCAGGCGCAGGCTCAAGTCGCGCAGGCCAACCAGCTTATCGCGAACATGCACACGCTGTCCCAGATGGACGTGCCGCCGAACTTCACCGTGTGCGGCTCGACCGCCCAGGGTCCCACTGGCCCACAGGGTCCCGCCGGACCGCAGGGTCCCACGGGACCCGAA
>JALYZL010000452.1 GCA_030948875.1 Actinomycetota bacterium | reverse complement strand
CGGGACTGTAGCGTTTGAGACCCCTGATCGCGAATCTCATCGGATGGGTCTAACGGGACGCCCGCCGATCAGGCGGCATCAAGGGCGCCTGTCGATTTCAGTAGGCGGCACCGCGTTGATTGATGATGACCGCGAAGTCGGTCAAGACGCATCTGAATAATGCCTTCCCTCCTGGCGCCCTCACGCTCCTCGGCCCGGCGACCTCAGACACGAACGGCGGAACCCGCTTCACGATCGCTCTAATCAACGACCTGACGAAGAACGGTGCCAATCCGATCCGGGACCGCGACTTCGGCTGGTCACACCACAACTACGATGAAGTTGAGCAGATCGGGCAGACAATCAACGCACTCCAAGCATTCTTTCCACCGGGTCTGCTCCAACAGTTCGCGTCAGTCTTCTACGGACCGCGAACCCAGCAGCTCCGCCAAATCCTCTACGGCAAGTGGTTCGGGTCGGGCACCAGCAGGGACCCGGACCCCAGAATCTGGCTTACCGAAGGCGGAGCCCGTTTGGAGAAGCTACCCCCAACTACCGCCCCGATCGATCCGAACATCGACTCTCCTCCAAGTGACCCGTAGTGCAACGAAAGCGTGGTGCGTTGATGGTCGGCGGTGGTGTTGAGGTTCTGGAGTAGCCCGCGGACTACGGCGATAGGCTGACGCTCCGCCGAGCGACGAGACTCGCCCACCGAGCGCCTCTGTCGGAACGATGGGGCATCATGCCCGCGTGGCCTCGTGGAAAGACGTCTTCGCGGCCGAGCCTGCGCTTGCGGATCAGGTCCGCCGGACTTTTGCGGTGCGCAAACACGCCACGCTCGCGACGCTCAGGAGGGATGGGTCGCCCCGCATCAGCGGTACCGAGGTCGAGTTCAACGATGAAGCGGGCGAGATCTATCTCGGAATGATGCCCGGCTCGCTGAAGGCTCTCGACCTGCGTCGCGATCCACGCCTAGCGCTGCACTGCCCGACTGTGGACACCCCGCAGGACGACCAAGGGCAGTGGCTCGGAGACGGCAAGATCGCCGGCGTGGCTGTCGAGGTTTCTGACCCGGCGCGCGTTGACCAGGCCCACCGCTTCCGGGTCGAGGTCACCGAGGTGGTGCTCACGACCGTTGGCACGCCCGCGGACCACCTGCTCATCCAGCATTGGCATCCGCGCCGCGGGTTGCAGCGGCAGAAGCGCAGCTGAGCGAGCACCCGGTCGCCTCCAGGTACACGACGGTCGCCAGAAGTGTCGCGAGCCGGCGAGCCCGCGAGTGGCGGCGAAGCGCCGGCGCCTTGCCCGCCGTACCCCACCGCGCGAGCTCAACAACCCGTCGTCGCGGCACACTCGAGATGTCCAGCGACCCGAAGCCAAGGCCAGCGAGCTCGGCAATGCGCTCCAGCGCCGCGACCATCGATCGGCCCGAAATCGTCGTCGGGCCTGTCCGCAACCGCTCCAAATCGGAGACCCTCGACCCATCAGCAACGCATCCAGGCACGACGCATCCCGGGCACCCACCTGCTCGGCGACATACGCCACAACCCCTGCGGGCACGTCGGCCGTAGCGGCTGCGTAGGTCGTCGTGGTCGAGGCGGTCGCGCTTTGGCATGCGCCAAGTGCCTTCGCGGCGAGCAGCATCTACTGGACAACTACTTCGGGCAAACGGTCTCGTTCGCCGGCCTGAGCGGTGCGGCGGCGATCGACGCGACGACGGGAAAGATCTAGGCGGCGGCGGCCAGCGGTCTGCTCAGCCCACGGACACCGGGCCGCCGACGATCCGATCGTCGTACAGGCGACCGATCTCGGCGTCGGTGAGGCCGAGCACGTCGGCGAGGACCTCGTCGGTGTGCTCGCCGAGGAGCGGCGCGCGGCGCGGGGGCAGCCGCTCGCACGCCTCGAAGTCCAGTGGGCTGCCCGGCATCAGGTAGGTGCCGATCCCCGGCTGCTCGATCTCCTGGAACATCGGGTTCGCCGGCGAGCAGCGCTCATCTTTCTCGACCAGCTCCAAGAACGTCCAGTATGGGCCCCAGCAGACGTCGTGGGCGTCGAAGATGGTGCCGATCTCCTCGAGGGTGCGGGCGATCGTCCACGGCTTGAGGATCGCGCCGATAACCTCGCGAGCCTCGAAGCGGTCGCCCTCCTTGGTCAGGTCGACGCCGAGCATCTTCTCGCAGGTGGTGAACACCTCTGCCAGCCCCGTCGCCTTGACCAGGTTCTGCCACTGGCGGAGGGTGAGGGCGACAACCATGATCCGCCGCCCCTCCTTGGTGGTGAAGTCCCGGCCGAACGCCCCGTAGAGGTAGTTGCCGTCCTTGGGGCGCTCGCGCTGGTTGATCTGCGCCTCGCCGATCTTGCCGAGGTTGCCGACCATGGCGAGCGCCACATCCGAGAGCGCGACCTTCACGACCTGCCCTGTGCCGGTGAGCCGGCGGTGGCGCTCGGCCGCCAGCAGCCCCGCTGCGGCGAGCGTGCCGGTGATTGCGTCCCACGCGGGCAGCAGGTGGTTGAAGGGCACCGCCACATGGCGCGGCCCGGTAGCCCAGGGGAAGCCGGTCGCGGGATTGACGGTGTAGTCGACTGCCGACGAGCCGTCGTAATTGCCGGTGATATTCACGGTTATGAGATCGGGGCGCTTGGCGGCGAGGGCGGACTGGTCGAGCCAGCCGCGCAGCGGGAAGTTGGTGAGGAACAGGCCGCCGTCATCGCCCGGCGCCGTCACCAGCTCGGCGATGAGCTCGCGCCCCCGGCCGGTGCCGAGGTCGATCTGAATCGAGCGCTTGCCCTTGTTGAGCCCGTGCCAGAACAGGCTCTTCCCGTCGTCGGTGACCGGCCAGCGCGTGTAGTCGAGCCCGCCGCCCATCGGGTCGAAGCGGATGACGTCGGCGCCGAGCTGGGCGAGGGTCATTCCCCCAAGCGGAGCGGCGACGAACGCCGACCCCTCGACCACCCGCATGCCGGAGAGGATACCGGTCATGCCATCAGCCCCACGAAGCGCCAGTCGAGCACCGGCTCGTGCTCGGCGCTCCCGTCGGCGCGGTCGGCGAACACCATGACGTGCAGGTCGAGGAGGCCACCGTCGGCGAGGGGATGCTTGCCCTCGAGCGTGAGCTCGGTGCCGAGGATGTCGCCCTCGAACACGGGCGCCAGGTGGTCGCATCCCTGCCAGGCGATGATCGAGGCCAGGTTGGGCAGGGCGCGGGTGGCGTGCGAGGCGGCGAGCGAGATCGTGTGCCCGCCGTACACGAGCCGCCGGCCGCGGGCGGTGGCGCCCGCGTCGGAATGGGCGTAGGCGAGGTTGAGGCTCAGACGCACGAGCTCGGGGGCGGCGGTCACCGTGTCGCGGCCCTCGATCTCCCACACCGTCGCCTCAGCCAGGTCGGCGAAGTGCTCGCCGGGAACCTGCTCTCGCAGGCGATCGAGCCGCCAGTCTGCGGGCACCGCGCCGCGGACCTCGCCCATGTCGAGATCCTGGGGTATGTGATCGAAGCTGTCGGCGTGACCGGTCTGTGAATTGGATGAGCGCAGCGGGATCATCGGGCAGCGCCAGAAGTCGAGCACCGGCTCGCCTCGCTGGTTGACGGTCTTGATGCGCAGGACCACGAGACCCGATCCCGCGCGACCCTCGCGGGTGCGGTTCTGGCGCAGGCCGGCGACCTCGGTGGTGGTGCGCAGGGTGTCACCGACGAACACCGGATTCAGGAGCACGAGCCCGCGGTAGAAGAGGTTGCCGAGCACGCGCTGGGTCGGCCCGGTCGACTGTCCGATGGCGACATCGCACACCAGGTTGGGATGCGCGAGCTGGGTTTCGCGGCCGGTAACCGAGCGGCTGAGCTCGCCGTCGAGCGCCAGACGCAGGCGGTCGCCGGTCAGCGCCTGATGGAGCGCGGCATGGCCCGGGGTGATCGTGAGCGCGGGCGCGTCATCGAACACCTGACCCGGCGCGAAGTCCTCGAAATAGGGCCCGCCAACCCGAATCCGCTCCGGCGCTTGCAGCATCGATCTCCCAATTTGACGTTGCCGGCGGCTTAGTCCGGCGCCAGCGGCTGGTTAGCCTAGCCCATTGGCGTCCGAATGTCCCTGTGCGTTGTCTTTATATGATCATCAGATGCGTGCTCGGCGCTCCTGCCTCTCGGTGCCAGGCGTGTCGGAGAAGATGCTCGCGAAGGCCCGCACGCTCGAGGCCGACGAGATCATCATCGATCTCGAGGATTCCGCTCCCGCCGACCTCAAGGCGAAGGCGCGCGCCCAGGTGTGCGCAGCGCTGCGCGGCGGCGAGTGGAGCGCGGGCACGGTCGCCGTGCGGATCAACGCGACCACGAGCCAGTGGTGCCACCGCGACGTGATCGAGCTCATCGAGGGTGCCGGCGAGCAGCTGGCGGCGCTCGTCGTTCCCAAGGTCGAGGGAAGCTCGGACGTTGAGTTCGTGGCCCACCTGGCGGGAATGGTCGAGCAGGAGTCCGGACGCGAGCACCCGGTCGGGCTCGAGCTCCTGATCGAGACGGCGACGGGCCTTACCCGGATCAGCGACAGCGCGCGCGCGAGCGAGCGGGTGGAGACGCTGATCGTCGGCTACGCCGACCTCGCCGCCTCGCTCGGGCACCCGATGCGGGAAGCGGGGGAGGAGCCGCCGGATAGATGGCTGTGGGTTCTCCAGACAGTGCTCATGGCGGCGCGCGACGCCGGGGTGCAGGCGATCGACGGGCCCTACTTCGACATCGCCGACCTCGAAGGACTGCGCACGCGCGCGGCACGCGCACGGAGCCTGGGCTACGACGGCAAGTGGGCGCTGCATCCCGGCCAGATCGCCCCCCTCAACGAGGTCTTCTCACCGACCGCGGCCGAGTTCGAGCAGGCTTCGGCGGTGCTCGACGAGCTCGAGCGCGCCGAGCAGGCGGACGGTCGCGGCGCCGTCCTCCTCGAGGGTCAGATGATCGACGAGGCGATGCGCAAGCAGGCTGTACAGGTCGTGGCGCGGGGCCGGGCTGCCGGGCTGCCTTCCGCCAGCGGACGAGTCTGATTCGTGGCAGAGCGAGGAAGGCAGCCCCGCGTGGCGCCTCGGCCTCACTCCCGCTCCATCTGGTCCTTTCTCCGTGGCGGCCGCACGCGGACCTTCTCCACCGACGACGTCGGGATCTTGGTGATCACCACGGCCTCGCCCGGGGCGAGCGTCTTGATCGTGTCGGGTTCGACGCGGTAGCGCTCGACCTGGCGGCGGGTGCCGCGTCCGGTGTCCCGATCGGGGAGCAGGGCGCGGCGATCGGTGTGGTAGGTCTGCTCCCACACGCGCTCCGTGCCGGCGACCTCGGCGATCATCCTCGCCGACTCGGGCAGATCCTGGCGATGGGCGATCTTGATGCCCGGGATCCCGAGGAGCTGGTCGGCGAGACCGCGCGCCACGCGCTGGATGTCGGCCAGCTCCTGCGTGGCTGCCACCACCGGGAAGAGTGCCTCGCGCCCGCGTGCGACGAGGTTGAGGACGTGCTCGGCGCCGAGGGCGGAGAGCTCGTCGACGCCGATCATCACGGGCTCCATCGCGCCACTCTGCTCGAGGCGGCTCCCCATGGCGGCGTTGAGATCCTGCGCCACGAGCGCGCCGACCTGCGCCGCCAGTTGCCCGTAACGGCTCGAGTTGAGGCTGAAGAGCACCACCTCGCGATCGCGCATGGCGGCCTGGAGGTCGATGGTGCCGGACGCGCCGGGATCGAGGTAGTGGCCCGCGTGTGACTCGGCAATGATCGCGAGGCGGGTCTCAAGCCCCCGTACCGCGCTGAGCTGATCGGGAGTGAGCGACGCAAGATAGTTCTGTATCTGCTGTGCGCGCTCGCGCGGGACGTCGCGGAGCATGACGGACAGGCGCCGATGGTCCATCAGCGCGACGACATCGGTGAGCGTCGGTGGCCGGTCCGGCCGCGCATCGGCCCACACCTGGAGCACCGTCTGGACGTAGCGCTCGGCCGCGCGCTGGTAGTGGGGCTCGGTCCAGCGCTCGGCGGAGATCAGCCTGTCCTTGAGCTCGGACGGGTTTCCGTTGGCGAGCGGATTCCAGTGGCTGGGACCGTCCAGGGTCCACAGGCGAAACGGCCGTCCGGCGCGCTGCGCCGCTGCGTCGAGCTCGCGAGCGAAGGCCTTCGAGCCCTTCATGTCGATCACCACCGCCGCGCGCCCCCGAGCGACGTGATCGCCGAGGATGGTCAGCAGGGTGTTCGTCTTCCCTGCGCCGGCCGCGCCGAGGATCAGCGTGTGCGCCGAGAGCTGGCGATCGGTGAGACGGAAGGGCTCGCCCGACTGTGTGGTGCCGAGTACGGTCGCCACGCTGGCGTCCGACGCCGGCTCGGGCCGGGCCGGGCGGTTGCGGGCCTGCCGGAATATCTCGGTCCCCACGGCCGCGGCTACCAGCGCCGCCGCACCGATCACGGTCGGCGAGAGCAGGAGCACGACGAAGGCCGCGAGCACCAGGTAGGGCGGGTAGCGCCCGCGGTGCCGATCCGGGGTCATCGAGCCAGATCCCCGCGAGAGTCGAGTGCGCGGGCGGGGACGCTCGGCGTGGAGG
>JALYZL010000380.1 GCA_030948875.1 Actinomycetota bacterium | reverse complement strand
CGACGACGTGGGGAGAGCCCTCGCCGATCTTGTTGATCGTCTCCACCGGGATCCCGCTGCGGCGAATCGCCTGTGCCGTCCCCCGGGTAGCGATGATCTCGAAGCCGAGGTCGTGGAGCATCATCGCCACGCCCGTGGCGGCGGGCTTGTCGCGATCGGCGACGGTGATGAAGACGGTGCCGTCCCTCGGGAGCTCAGAGCCCGCGGCGGCCTGGGCCTTGGCGAAAGCGGTCGGGAAATCGGCAGCGATCCCCATCACCTCGCCTGTGGAGCGCATCTCGGGTCCGAGAAGCGAGTCTGCTCCCGCGAAGCGATCGAAGGGGAGCACCGCCTCCTTGACGCACACGTGGCCGTTGGTCGTGTCGGCGGGAAGGTCGAGATCGGCGAGCCGCTCGCCAAGCATGATCCGGCACGCGAGCTTGGCGATCGGCAGCCCGATCGCTTTGGAGACGAAAGGGACCGTCCGCGACGCGCGGGGGTTCGCCTCGATCACGTAGAGCTCCTCGTTGTGGATCGCGTACTGGACGTTGAGCAGGCCGACGACGCCGAGCCCGCGGGCGATCCCCGTCGTCTGCTCGGCAACGAGCCGCAGCATGTCCGGTCCGAGAGCATGGGGCGGGAGCACGCAGGCCGAGTCGCCGGAGTGGATGCCCGCCTCCTCGACGTGCTGCATGATCCCCGCGATCCATACCTGAGCACCGCCTTCGGCGGCGGTGCCCCCGTCGCACAGGGCATCGACGTCGAGCTCGATCGAGTCCTCGAGGAAGTGGTCTAGGTATATCGCGCTCGCACTCGCGTGCGCCCCGGACCGGTCCAGATAATCGGCGAGGCCGTCGAGGTCGTAGACGATCTCCATCGCCCGCCCGCCGAGCACGTAGCTCGGTCGCACGAGGAGCGGAAAGCCGACCTCGGGGGCGCGCTCGAGGGCCTCGGCGGGCGAATGCGCGGTCGCGTACGGTGGTCCGCGGTAGCCGAGCCTGTCGAGCAGCGCGCTGAAGCGGGAGCGGTCCTCGGCGAGGTCGATGGCGTCGACGCTCGTCCCCAGGATTGGAATCCCGGCATCGGCGAGTCCGGCGGCGAGCTTGAGCGGCGTCTGGCCGCCGAACTGGACGACCACACCTGCAAGCAAGCCGCCTGATCCGTCCGAACCGGCGCTCCATCCAGGCGGCTTGCCGTTCTCCACTTCGCACACCGCCACCACGTGCTCCAGGGTGAGCGGCTCGAAGTACAGGCGGTCCGAGGTGTCATAGTCGGTGGACACGGTCTCGGGGTTGCAGTTGATCATCACCGCGTCGCGTCCTGACTCGCGCACGGTCTGGGCGGCGTGAACGCAGCAGTAGTCGAACTCGATCCCCTGGCCGATCCGGTTGGGGCCCGAGCCGAGGATGACCACGCTCGGGCGATCGCCGCGTTCCACCTCGTGGCGGCGACCCGGACCTGGGCGCTCCCAGGCCGAGTAGAAGTAGGGGGTGCGCGCGGCGAACTCGGCGGCGCAGGTGTCAACCGCCTTGAAGGTGCGCTCGCCCGCGAAGGGCGCCTGCGGATCGGCCGCCAGCTCTGAGAGCTCGCGCAGGAACCAGGGGTCGATGCACGTCAGGCGCTGGAGCTCGTCGATGCTCGTCCCGCGCCGGAGCGCCTCGAGCAGTTGGTCGAAGCGCTCCGGCCCCGCGCGCTCGACCGCGGCCAGGAGCTCGGCGTCGTCGGCCGGGGGTTGCGGCGTCAGATCGAGCTCGCGCGAGCGCAGCGCCTTGGCGAACGCCTGCTTGAACGTGCGGCCGATCGCCATCGCCTCGCCCACCGACTTCATGTGCGTGGTCAGGCCCTCCTCCGCCCCGGGGAACTTCTCGAACGCGAAGCGCGGCCACTTGATCACGCAGTAGTCGATCGTCGGCTCGAAGCTCGCGGGCGTCGCTCGCGTGATGTCGTTGGGGATCTCCTCGAGCGTGTAGCCGACCGCGAGCCGGGCGGCGATCTTGGCGATCGGGAACCCCGTCGCCTTGCTCGCCAGTGCGCTCGACCGCGACACCCTGGGGTTCATCTCGATGACCACGATCTCGTCCGTCTCCCGATTGACCGCGAACTGCACGTTCGAGCCCCCGGTCTCCACTCCCACCGCCCGGATCACCGTGATCGCCTGGTCACGCAGCGCCTGGTACTGACGGTCGGTCAGCGTCTGCTGGGGAGCGACGCAGACGCTGTCGCCGGTGTGGACGCCCATCGGGTCGAGGTTCTCGATCGAGCACACGATGACCACGTTGTCTGCGTTGTCGCGCATCACCTCGAGCTCGAACTCCCCCCACCCGAGCACCGACTCCTCGAGCAGAACCTGGCCGATCGGCGAGGCGGCCAGGCCGCGGGCGACGACGGTCTCGAGCTCTGACTCGTCACTCACCACCCCGCCTCCTCTCCCGCCCAGGGTGAAGGCGGGGCGGACGATGAAGGGCATCCCCAGCGTGCCCACCGCCGCCCGGGCGTCGGTCACGCTGTGGGCGATCACGCTGACCGGGACCCTCAGGCCGGCCGCGGTCATCGTGTCGCGGAAGCGCTCGCGATCCTCGGCGCGATCGATCGCCTCGTAGTCGGCGCCGATGACATCGACCCCGTAGCGCGCGAGCGTGCCGTTCTCGTGCAGGGCCTTGGCCAGGTTGAGCGCCGTCTGGCCACCCATCGTCGGCAGCAGCGCGTCGGGGCGCTCGCGCTCGATGACCTGCGCGAGCGGGCCTGGCAGCAGAGGCTCGATGTACGTCGTGGTGGCGACCTCCGGGTCGGTCATGATCGTCGCCGGGTTCGAGTTCACGAGCACCACTTCGTAGCCCTCCTCGAGCAGCACCTTGCACGCCTGCGTGCCTGAGTAGTCGAACTCGGCCGCCTGCCCGATGACGATCGGCCCCGAGCCGATCAGGAGGATCTTGTTAAGGTCATCGCGCCTCGGCATGGGTCAGGAGCTTTCCTCGGGAACGACGGCGCGATGACCCGTCGTCGCGCGGGCGCCAGCCGATCGCGCGATCTCCCCCACGAAGCGGTC
>JALYZL010000356.1 GCA_030948875.1 Actinomycetota bacterium | reverse complement strand
CCCAGCGACAGCTCGCCGTAGACGGCGTAGCGCGCCATCTCTGCGACGGGAACCTGGTCGCTGGCGGCGAGGATCGCCAGGGCCAGAGCGGCGTCGAAGCCCGGCCCGACCTTGCGCAGGAAGGCCGGAGCCAAGTTGGCGGTTATCCGCACCTGCGGGAACTTGAAGTGCGAATTGAGAACCGCCGAGCGGACGCGATCGCGCGATTCGCGCACTGCCGCGTCGCCGAGGCCGACGATGGTGAAGCTCGGCAGACCAGAGCGGATGTCGACCTCCACCCATACCGGTCGGGGATCGACGCCGTCGATCGCGAATGTCGCCACCTGCGCGAGCATGCGAAGGACGCTACGCCGCGTCGCGTGACATCGGGCACGCGGTTGGTGACGTTTCTGCGCAGGCGGGCCGGGCGAGGAGAGGAGAGTTGGTGCACGGCGTGACCCATGCGTCACGCGACCAGGCGTAGCGTCGTCGGTCATGAGCACCGACCTCCGCCACCGCCTCGGCAAGCACGGCGAGCGACTGGCCGTCGAGCATCTCGCCCGGCTCGGGTACGAGATCGTCGAGCGCAACTACCGGACCCGCTGGGGAGAGCTCGACATCGTCGCCTTCGACGGCACCACGCTCGCGTTCTGCGAGGTCAAGACGCGCCGCCTATCTCCCACCGGGGGCCCCCTCGAGGGCCTCCGCACCCCCCAGCGTCAGCGACTGCGCAAGATGGCGGGAGCCTGGATGATCGACCGAAAAGACCGGCCCTACTCCGAGCTCATCCGCTTCGACGCCATCGGCATCACCATCGACGCCACGGGAAAGCTGGTAAGCCTCGAGCACCTGGAGGGTGCGTTCTGAGAGGGGCGGCCCAGCGAGAGCGCCGGCGGACGCCCCCGCCCGCCCCGCCTACAAAGCCAACTGTTGGTAGGCCGCCGACTGAAACGACAACCGATGCAGCGGCGACACCCCGAGCCGACCGATCGCCTCGCGGTGCTCTGGCGTCGCGTAGCCGACGTGCTGGGCGAACTCCCAACCTGGGTGGGCGGTGTCCGCGCGGTGCATGTAGCGGTCGCGCGTCTCCTTTGCCAGCACCGAGGCCGCTGCGATGGCCGCGCTCTTGGCGTCGCCGCCGATCACCGCGCGGTGATCGTAGGGAAGGCCCTTGATCGGAAAGCCGTCGCTCAGGCACACGCAGCCCGGCCGGGCGACGAGCAGGAGCGCGTCGCGGAGCGCCGCGAGGTTGGTCACATGGAGTCCGCGGGCGTCGATCCCCGGAGCGCATCGCGAGACGATCGCAACCTGCGCGGCGACCCGGAGGATGACCGGGTAGAGCTCGGCGCGCGCGGCCGGGGTGTGCTGCTTGGAGTCGTTCAGCGCGCCGAGGGCGCGACTCTCGGCTGCCCCGATGCGCTCGAGGTCGAGGAGGACCGCGGCGGCGACGAGCGGGCCGGCGAGGCATCCCCGTCCGGCCTCGTCGGCACCGGCGACGAAGCGCACCCCGAGGCCTCGGTCGAAGCGCAGCAGCCGCCGCCCCGGACGCTGTGGCCGGCGGCGGCGTGCGGTCTGCCCGGACGAAGTCCGCGACGAAGTCCGCGACGAAGTCCGCGACGCCGTCCGCGACGCCGTCCGCGACGCCGGAGGCGCCGGCGGCTCAAGCGCCGCGGGCGCCTCTACCTCAAAGGGTCCCGATCCGGTCAGGCGGCCAGTAGGTGAAGAAGGCAACCCCGATGATCCACTTATCGGGTACGGGCCCCCAGAACCGGCTGTCGTCGGATAACCCACGGTTGTCGCCCATCATGAAGTACTCGCCGGGCGGAATGACGATCGTTTGTTGGAAATTGCATCCGGGACCTCCCCGGCAGGACGCGATGTAGGAGTCCTTCTCTGGCACGCCGTTGCGCGATACGTGCCCGCCGACGATCGAGATCCGGTCGCCGGGCACGCCGACCACGCGCTTGATGAAGGTCTGGCTCGACTCTGCCGGAGTGGGGACGTCGCAGGCGCGCGGAAAGAAGTGCCCGCTCGGGTTCTCCCCCTCGTTGGGCACGCCGCAGGTCGCCACCGGCTGAGAGTCGGCGCCGCTCGGTGGATGGAACACAACAATGTCCCCAAGGCTGGGGTGATTGATCATGCGGTTGGCGAGAATCCGCTGCCCGATCGCCAGCGTGGGCTCCATCGATCCGCTCGGGATCCGGTATGGCTTAACGATGAAGGCCTGCACGAGCAGGGCGATTCCGACTGCCACGACGATCGTCATGACGAGCTCTACGACGCCCTTGACGCGCACTCAGAGGGTTCCGATTCGGTCCGGCGGCCAATAGGTGAAGAAGGCGTCGCCAATGATCCAGGAGCTTGGGACGGGTCCCCAGAACCGGCTGTCGTCGGACTCGCCGCGGTTGTCACCCATCATGTAGTAGTCGCCGGGCGGCACCGTGATCGCGACCGGGAACTGGCATGAGGACTGGTTGATGCACGGTGCGATGTAGGCGTCCTGCTCGCGAACGCCGTTGCGGTACACGTGGCCGCCTTTGATCGCTATGCGATCACCGGGGAGGCCGACGACGCGCTTGATGAACGTCGCGCTCGACTCCTGCGTCCGCGCGGTGCCGCACGGCCGCGAGGTGGTGCTGCCGGACTGCCCCTCACTCGAATTCATGCAGCCGAGTTCGTAGTCCTTGGGCGGGTGGAAGACGATGATCTCGCCGATGTGAGGACTGCTGAAGTCGTTGCCGAGCCGGTCGACGAGCACGCGCTGACCCAGCTTGATGGTCGGCAGCATCGAACCGCTGGGGATCCGGTACGGCTTGACGACGAACGCCTGGATGGCCAGGGCCAGCCCGAGCGCGGTGGCGACGATCAACACCAGCTCCACCACGGAGCCGACCGCCGACTTCCGGTGTTTTCTCACTCCCCCGCTTCGCCGGCGGGCTGTGACGCCGCCGCCTCGTCGACCTCCGCGACGGGCTCAGAAGCCCCCGCGGTCACCGCCGCATTCTCCTCGCCCGGGGGCGGGGTGGGATACAGCAGCTCGTGGGCGACGACCTCCTCGGGACCAACGGAGCGGCGCTCGCGCACTCGCGCCCGCTTCCCCACTCTATTGCGCAGGTAATACAGCTTGGCCCGCCGCACATCCCCGCGCGCGGCAACCTCGATCCTCTCGATTTTCGGGGAGTGGAGGGGAAAGGTGCGCTCGACCCCGACCCCGAAGGACTGCTTGCGGACGGTGAACGTCTCGCGCGCGCCGTGGCCCTGGCGCTTGATCACGACCCCCTCGAACACCTGCGTCCGCCGCCGCACGCCCTCGATCACCTGAAAGTGGACGCGCAGACGGTCCCCGGCATCGAAGCTGGGAACGCGGCGGAGCTGAGCCAGCTCGAGGCTTTCAATGACGGAGCTCATGGCGAGAAAAAGCGGCGGTCGAGGACCGCGGGCGGCCCTATGGTAGCGGACCCGTTCCGCTGTCCGTTCCCTCGCCGTGCTCGCCCGCTCCGGCGCGGACGCGACTCTGCCGGAGCCGCCACTGCCGAATGCGCGCGTGGTGCCCGGAGAGGAGCACGTCGGGTACCTCCCATCCGCGATACTCGGCCGGGCGCGTGTAGTGCGGATACTCGGGCGCACCGTCGAGCGCGGGACTGAACGACTCCTCGAGGGCCGACTCCTCGTGCCCGAGCGCTCCTGGCAGCTTGCGCAACACGCTATCGCAGAGGACGAGCGCCGGGAGCTCGCCCCCTGCCAGCACATAGCGGCCGATCGAGATCTCCTCCGAGGCGAAATGCTCGAGCACGCGCTCGTCGAACCCCTCGTACCGGCCCGCCAGCAAGGTCAGCGCCGGCTCGCGCACGAGCTCGTCGACCACGGCGTCGTCAAGCACCCGTCCTCCGGGGGTAAGCGCGATCACCCTCCGCTCGTGACGCAGCTCGGCCGGGTCGCGCCCGTACCTGGCGCGCAGTGCCGCCTCGACGACGTCGACCCGGAGCACCATCCCGGCGCCGCCGCCGAAGGGCGTGTCGTCGACCTGCCCGGCGCTCAGCGGGGTGTGATCGCGGTAGTTGACGTAGCCGAGGCGGTGTCCAAGACCGAGCGCGTTGGCGACGTGGCGCTGGCGCTCGAACCACGCGAACGCCTCGGGAAACAGGGTGAAGACGTCGATCTCCAACGAGCGCTCAGATCAGTCCTCGCCTAGAAACGCCAGGTCGACATCGATCTCCAAGGGAGATCAGTCCTCACCTAGAAACGCCAGGTCGACATCGATCTCCCCGCGTTCGACGTCGACCCGGCGCACGGCGTCGCGGATCAGCGGGACGAGCAGATCGGGAGCGCCGTCGCCCCGTGCCACCTCGAGCACCTCGCACGAGGGCAGGGCCAGCAGCCTCCTCACCTGCCCGACCTCGCGCCCGCCGTCGTAGACGCGGCAGGACTCGAGATCCTCAGCCCACCACTCCTCGCCCTCGAGCTCGGGGGCGGCGGAGCGAGGCGCGAGGATCTCCTGCCCACGCAGCGCCTCGGCCGCGGACCGATCCTCGCAGCCCTCGATGCGGACGATCGGGCGAGCGTCGGTGCCGGCACGGCGGGTGATCCGTCGCTCCGCCCCGGCGATCTGGATCGCGGCTCCGAGCGAGAAGAGCGGAGCGTTCGCCTCGGCGACGTGGAAGCTACCGTCGAGCCCGTGGGGGCTCCCGATCCGACCGGCGCGGAGCCATCCGCGGGGGATCGTGGTCATCGCGAGTCGACGATATCCACCAGCACGCGGCGCCGCTCGTGGGCCGCCGCGGCCTTGACCACAGCGCGCAGAGCCGCCGCGGTGCGACCCCCACGCCCGATCACCTGGCCGTAGTCGTCCTGCGCGACCGAGAGCTCGAGCACGATCGTGCCGTCGTCCTCCTCGAGCTCCTCGACGTGAACCTCGTCGGGCTCATCGACGAGCTGACGGGTCAGATACTCGAGTAGCTCACGCATAGCGGCGTCCGCCGCGGCTAGGAGATGCCCTGCGTGCGAAGCAGCTTGCGGACCGTCTCAGAGGGCTGGGCGCCGCGCGCCAGCCAGTCGCGGATGCGCTCCTCGTCGAGGACGATCGTCGAAGGATCGGTCTGGGCGTTGTAGCGCCCGACGGTCTCGATCACGCGACCATCGCGCTTGGAGCGCTGGTCGGCGACGACGACCCGCCAGATCGGATTCTTGCGCCCGCCAACGCGGGTGAGTCTCAGACGTACGGCCATTATAGGAAAGAGGTTAGCTGGGCGGAGACTTCGACGCTTCTTCCATCCTCGGCGCGAAGGCGAGATCCTCCCAGTCCGCCACGCGACGAAAGCCGAGCGCCGCGTAGATCCGGTTCGAGGTGGGGTTGGCCAGATCGGTGTAGAGCATGCATTGGCGAGCGTCGCCGTCGAGCATGGCGCGTGTGAGCGCAGCTACCGCACTCGAGGCGTATCCGCGCGCCCTGAGCGCAGGCGGGGTGTACACGGGCCCGATCCGGACGACGCCGGACACCGCCGGCGCGCGACCGACGAGAGCGACTGGCCCGTCGTCGTCCCAGATGTGGAGCAGGCCCCGGTCGATCCCGCGCCCGACCCGGGCCTCCCTGTCGTCCCCGTCGACGAGCCCGGCCTCGAGCTCGAAATCGCGCATCCACGCGACCAGGAGCTCGCGGTCCTCCTTGCCGGCGACGCGCAGCCGGCCATTTGCCGGGCGCGCGGGATCGCGGAGCTCGCCGAGCACATGCAGCGCCTCGGACATGGCGAGAGTGCTCTGACCCCCGGTGCGCTGCTCCCAGGCACGCGCGAGCGACCGTGCGACCTCGAACGGCCCGACCACGCCCGGCACCTCGGAGTCGCGCTCGAGCCAGGCGTCCATCAATGCCTCGGCGATGACCGCGTTCATCGTCGAGGCGAGCATGCGCCGGGGTGGAGTGCGCAGCGCGGCGGCGACCACGACGCCCGCGCCGTCCTCGATGTAGGAGAACATGGGCGTGCCGCTCGGGCGGAACCGCACGCTCGCCAGCACAGTCGCGAGGACGTTGTGCTCGATCCTCGCGGCGAGCAGCGCGCCCGCATGGGCGGCGAACTCGTCGGCCGAATCGGTCAGCGTGACGCGCACCACGTGATCGTGGCACGCCCGCCGCCCCGGCAGCTACCGGCCGCCCCGCATCAGCGCCCCGAGGTCGGGCATCCGGCCCTGGGTGAACTGCCGCATCACCTTGCGCATCTGCTCGAACTGCTTGATCAGGGCCTTGACGGCCTGAACGTTGGTGCCCGAGCCGCGGGCGATGCGCAGACGCCGCGAGCCCTTGATGAGCTCCGGGTGGCGGCGTTCCTCAGGCGTCATCGAGAGGATGATCGCCTGGATCCGGTCGAAGTCGCGCTCGTCGATCTTGGCGCCCCTGAGCTCCTTGCCGACGCCGGGGATCATTCCGAGGAGCGACTGCAACGGGCCGAGACGGCGGATCTGGCGCAGCTGGTCGAGGAAGTCGTCGAGACCGAACTCCTTCTGACGGATCTTGCGTTCGAGCTCCGCTGTCTGCTCTTCGTTGTAGGCCGCTTCGGCCTTCTCGATCAGCGTCATCACGTCGCCCATCCCGAGGATCCGCTGCGCCATCCGGTCGGGGTGGAAGCGCTCGAACTGGTCGAGTTTCTCTCCCGTCGAGGCGAAGAGGATGGGCTTGCCCGTCACTGCCTTGACCGAGAGCGCGGCGCCTCCTCGCGCGTCGCCGTCGAGCTTGGTGATGACCACGCCGTCGAACTGCACCACCTCGGCGAACTGCTCGGCGACCGTGACCGCGTCCTGGCCCGTCATCGCGTCGACGACGAGGAGGACGTCGTGCGGCTTGACCGCCTTCTTGATCTGCGCGAGCTCCTTCATCAGCTCCTCGTCGACGTGGAGCCGCCCACTGGTGTCGATGATGAGCACGTCCTTGCCCTCGCTGATGGCGCGGTCGCGCGCCCACGCAGCGATCTTCACGGGGTCCTTGTCGGTGCCCTGCTCGTAGACGGCGGCGCCCGCCTGCGCGCCGACCTTGATCAGCTGCTCGACGGCGGCGGGGCGGTACACGTCGCACGCGGCCACGGCCACGGAGGAGCCGTGCTGCTCGCGCAGGTAGCGCGCAAGCTTGCCGGTGGCCGTCGTCTTGCCCGAGCCCTGGAGGCCGGCCATGATCACCACCGTCGGCGGCCGCGGAGAGAACGACAGCTCGTGGGAGGCGCCGCCCATGAGCTCGGTCAGCTCGTCGTTGACGATCTTGACCACCTGCTGGCCAGGGTTGAGCTGGCCGATGACATCGGCACCGAGCGCGCGCTCCCTGACCGCGTCGGTGAAGCTCTTGACCACCTTGAAGTTGACGTCAGCCTCGAGCAGCGCGAGGCGGATCTCCCGCATCGCGGCCTTGACGTCGGCCTCGGTCAGCGTGCCGCGAGCGCGGACATCGGTGAGCGTCGCTTGGAGCTTGTCGGCGAGTGAGTCGAACACTGAGTCGCGCTACTTGGGTTCTGAGTCGCCGCGCGGGCCGGGGCCGTCGTCGCCGGAGGGCGCGGCGCCGGAGGGCCCATCACCTGGGCCAAGCTCGCCGCGCGCGCGGGGGCCATCCAGGCCCGGGCCATCCTCGGCCCCCTCCGCCCCGGCGGTGGCCGACCGACCGCCCAGAGCCTTGCCGATGCCGCTGAACGCGTCGGTGAACTCGGACGGGATGACGAACACCTTGTTGGCGCTGCCCTGAGCGAGCTGGGGGAGCATCTGCAGATACTGATAGCTCAAGAGCTCCTGGTCGGGCTTGCCGTGGTGGATCGCGGCGAACACGGTGTCGATCGCCTTGGCGTCGCCCTCGGCCCGCAGTATCGCCGCCTGCTTTGCCCCCTCGGCGGTGAGCACTGCGGCCTGCTTCTGTCCCTCGGCCGTGAGGATCTGGGATGCCTTGACGCCCTCGGCGGTGAGGATCGCGGCGCGTTTGTCGCGGTCGGCGCGCATTTGCTTCTCCATCGCCTCCTGGATCGAGCCGGGGGGGTCGATCGACTTGATCTCGACGCGGTTGATGCGGATTCCCCACTTGCCGGTGGCATCGTCGAGGACGCCTCGGAGGGTGGCGTTGACGTGGTCGCGGCTCGTGAGCGCGGTCTCGAGCGTCATCCCGCCGACCACGTTGCGCAGCGTCGTTACCGTGATCTGCTCGATCCCCTGGAGCGGGTTGGCAATCTCGTAGGTGGCCGACTTCGGGTCGGTCACCGTGAAATAGAGGACAGTGTCGATTTGCACGACGAGGTTGTCCTCGGTGATCACGGGCTGCGGCGGGAAGGAAACGACCTGCTCGCGTAAGTCGATCAGCGGCTTGAGCCGGTCCATGAACGGCACCAGGATGGCCAGCCCGGGATTGAGCGTCTTGCTGTAGCGACCGAGGCGCTCAACGACGCCTGCTCGGGCCTGGGGAACGATGCGCACGGTGCGCGCGAGCGCAATGAGCAGGACGACCACTACGACGACCGCGACGATTGCTGCAGCCATACCCCACCTCCTATTCGGTGACGAGCGCCGTCGCGCCCTTAATGTCGACTACGTCGACCCGCTTTCCCCGCTCGATGACTTCATCGTCGTTGTAGGAGCGGGCCGTCCACACTTCGCCGTCGATCCTGACCGTTCCCACGCCCTCATCGTTGGCGATGGTCTCGAGCACGATCGCCTGCTTACCGATCAGCGCCGCCGTGCCGGTGCGCAGCCGAGGTGGCACCTTCATGTGACTCAGGGCGATCGGGCGCAGGAACGCCAGCGACAGGAGCGCCACGGCGATGAAGCACACCAGCGAAATGATCGCGCCAGCGCCGACGAGACTGGCGACGGTCGCCACCGCCGCGCCGAGCGCAAACGGAGCGAGATAGAACCCGGTCGAGAACTGCATCTCGCCGACCGCGAAACCGCCCGCGGCGATCAACCAGACGATCCACATTGTCGTTCGAGCTTAGCGCGGCAGCCTTACGGTGCGGAGACGCTAAGTCAACAGCGCCCTGGCGAATTCCTCGGCGTCGAATGGACGCAGATCCTCGAGCTGCTCTCCCACCCCGATGAGCTTCACGGGGAGGCCGACGTCGTTAGCGATGGCCAGCGCGATGCCGCCCTTGGCCGTTCCATCGAGCTTGGTCAGGATGATCCCCGTGACCTCGACGGACTCGGAGAAGATCTGCGCCTGCCGGAGCCCGTTCTGCCCGGTCGTGGCGTCGACGGTGAGCAGGGTCTCGTGCGGCGCCTCGGGGATCTGCTTAGCGATCACGCGACGGATCTTCGCCAGCTCCCCCATCAGGTCATCCTGGGTGTGGAGGCGGCCGGCGGTGTCGATGATCACCACGTCGGCGCCCTCGCGGCGGGCGGTCGCGATTGCGTCGTAGGCCACCGACCCGGGGTCGGCTGATGGCGGGCCCTTGACGAACTCCGCCCCGGCCCGCTCGGCCCACACCTCGAGCTGCTCGACAGCCGCGGCCCGGAACGTGTCGGCAGCCGCGAGCACGACCTTGCGTCCGAGCTCCTTGCGCAGATGCCAGGCGAGCTTGCCCACCGTCGTCGTCTTGCCCGTTCCGTTGACCCCGACCATGAGGATGACGGTCGGGGTCGGGGTGATGTCGATCCGGTCCTCCCCGGTCCTGGCGATCTCGGCAAGCAGCTCGGTCAGGCGCTCGGTCAGCGCCTCGCCGCCGGATACCTCGCCCCCGGTCGCCTCGCGCTCGAGCTGCTCGACCACCTGAGCAGTCGTGCTCGCGCCGACATCGGCATAGATCAGCGCCTCCTCGAGCCGCTCCCACGTCTCCTCGCTGAGATCCTCGAACAGGGTCGCCTGGATCTCGCTCGAGAGCGCGTGCCGGGTCTTGCGCAGGTTCTCGCGCAGGCGGCGAAACACGCCGCTGCGGTGCTCTTTGGCCTCGGTCGAATCGCCATCGCCGTTGCCGCCGGCGGCCGCGCCATCGACGATGAAGAGGTCGTCCCAGTCTCGAGCCATCAGCGGCGGCGACCCTATCAGCGGGGCCGGGACTCGCACGCGAGCGGCGCATTCGCCTCTGGCGAATGCGCCAACGTGATTTCCCTCAAGGGAATTTCCCTCTGGGAAATTTCCCAATCACGCCGCCTGCGCATTCGCCTCTGGCGAATGCGCCAACGTGATTTCCCTCTGGGAAATCACGCCGCCTCGGCCGCGCGCGGCAGCTTGCGCGAGATCACCTTCGAGATCCCGTCGGCGCCCATCGACACGCCGTACAGGGAGTCGGCGGCCTCCATCGTGCGCTTCTGGTGGGTGACGACGATGAACTGCGCGCGGCTCGAGTAGCGCCCCAGGAGGGCGAGGAAGCGGTCGATGTTGAGGTCGTCGAGCGCGGCCTCGACCTCGTCGAGGATGTAGAACGGGCACGGGCGGGCGAGGAAAACGGCGAACAGGAAGGCGAGCGCGGTCATCGACTTCTCCCCCCCGGAGAGGAGGGTGAGGCGCTTCATCTCCTTGCCGGCGGGAGTCACCTCGATCTCGACCCCGTCGAGGTTCTCGCGCGGCTCGTCTTCGGGCTCCTCCGCCTCGCCGGCGGCGCCGTCGGAGTCCTCCTCCGCCGCCGGCAGCGGCTGGCCTCCGAGCACCGGTCGCGGGCCCTCGCGCTCGGTGACCAGGCGAAGGCGTCCGCGGCCGCCGGGGAACAGGTGCGCGGCGAGCTCCTCGAAGTTGCGGGCGGCGGCCTCAAAGGTCTCCTCGAAGGTCTCGCGGATCTGGCGGTCGGTCTCGGCGATCAGCTTCTCGAGCTCGCGCAGCGCCGTCTCCAGGTCCTCGCG